>NZ_JBHMIP010000005.1:0-236769 GCF_048060245.1 Micromonospora sp. LOL_014 | reverse complement strand
ACGGCCACATGCGCCGGCAACTTCCCGTCCGACCGCTGCTCCCGCACCCCGCACACCTCGACCGCGGCGTCGACCTCCTCCCGCGACACCCGCGAAATCAACACCCCGAGCGTGACCTGGTCCGGCCGCACCACCGCATCCACCGACATGACCCGGAATCAGAACAGCCAACCCCGTCGGCACGCAGCCCGCCACGCCGAACCACCCGACAGCAGCCACACAACCGCAGGCCACACCCCAAGATCAACTTAAGCTACGCAGCATTGGACGCAGGTGTGAGCACTCGTGTCTACAACGACTATGGCGATTTGACCCAAAGTACCAATGCCAACAGCGATGTGCTCGCATACGAATACGACGTGCTCGGACGTAAGGTTGGTGTGTACGATGACACTATCTCGACCACGAACCGGCGTGCGACGTGGACGTACGATACGATTGGCACGGCCAAAGGGCTGCTGTACACGGCTAGCCGGTGGATTGGCGACGACGCATACACGATCCGCACTCGTGGTTACGACGCCTTCTATCAATCGATGGGCGAGGACTACGTTATACCGTCTAGTGAGACTGGGCTATCTGGGACTTACACCTTCCGGCGTACCTATCACGCCGACGGCAGCCTGGCCTCAAGCTACTACCCAGCAAAGGGGGGCCTGCCGTCCGAGAACCTGAAGTACGAGTACGACCCCGTCACCGGACTTGCAGAAAGAGTCGCTATCGGCGTGTCCGATCAGTACGTGGCCAATACCGAGTACACACCTTTCGGTGATCCTGCACTGATTGTTTATCAGCCGGAGTCAACAGCATTCGTCGAGCGGGCATTTATTTATGATGACGTGACCCGCCGGTTGACTCAGGCGAGTACCAACCGCCAGGTGGTTCCCCAGCAGATCGCGGACGTTACCTACAGCTATGACCCTGCCGGCAACATCACCAAGATTGCCGATGTTTCCACTGGTGGCGCTGTTGACACGCAGTGTTTTGAGCACGACTACTTCCGCCAGTTGACCGAGGCGTGGACGCCGGGCAACGGTGATTGTGCCGAGTCGCCTAGCGTAGGGTCGCTCGGGGGGCCGGCGCCATACTGGCTGTCCTGGACGTTCGACAGTGTTGGGAACCGACTGACGGAGGTCTTGCACGCGGCAGGTGGGGACACCGTCCGGTCATACAGCTACCCGGCCGCTGGTGGTAGCCAGCCGCATGCCCTTCTGTCTGTGACGACCACCGGTCCCGGCGGCAGCAGTTCGACCTCCTTCACCTATGACTCTGCTGGCAACACCGCGACACGACCGAGCCCGACGTCTGGCACGCAGGTCTTGGACTGGGACTCCGAGGGTCGGTTGTCGGAGGTTGACGACCCCGGTGACGATCATTCTTTCGTCTACGACGCGGATGGGACTCGTCTGGTCAGGCGGGATGGTGCGGGCAAGACGCTCTACCTGCCGAACATGGAGGTTCGGTACAACACCTCTACCGGGTCGACCACCGCCGACCGCTACTACACGTACGTTGACGGTGTCTATGCGATGAGGAACGGGCTTGGTCTGACCTGGCTGGTTGGTGACCACCAGTCGACGCAGTCAATAGCCGTCACCTCGTCCAGCACGCAGCCGGTCACGCGTCGCAGGCAGACGCCGTACGGTATGCCTCGGGGCAGCGCACCGAGCTGGCCGAACCTCAAGGGTTTCGTTGGCGGCGATGTCGATCCGACAGGGCTCATTCACATCGGAGCACGCGAGTATGACTCCGAGCTTGGCCGGTTCACCAGTGTTGACCCTGTCCAGGATTTCGCAGAGCCGCAACAGTGGCACGGATACAATTACGCGAACAACAGCCCCGTCACCTTCTCTGACCCGACAGGGCTCTACGCTATCGGCGATAATGCTGGGCACGTCAGGTCGTATCGCGAGAAGGAAAAGGATGGAACATACAGGGTTGATGATTATACGCCAAAAAATGCTCCAGACCACATGTTTCAAAAGGTTGTTTATGTTCTCAATCCTAGATATAAAGTTGAGGCTAATGGTTTCGGCCAGACGTTTCTGAATGGTTATCCGCTTCCTTCTGGTGGACCTAGTCCGGCCGAGCTTATTGGCTATCTCGAAGAACATTGTCAAGACCAGCATGCGTGCAACTTCGACTTTGCCTGCGGGAATTTCCTGAGTTGTGATCCTGCGATGACTGACCTGGAAGCCACCGCGGTCCTGCGGCACATCTGCGATAGAGGGCATTGTGATACCGACTTCCGAATCAAGGTCGAGGACGACAACATACTCCTCGTCGGGGTCGTGCACGGAATGTTTGGTATGCCTGGTGGGGTCGGTGGCGGTCGCAGGCGGGGTGCTGGTGGCGGTATAGGTACCGGTCATCGGATCAACTTGAGCGCCTGCAAAAACAGCTTCGCTGCCAAGACCGAAGTTCTCATGGCGGACGGCTCCACCAAAAAGATCTCCGATGTAAATGTTGGGGATGAAGTCCTCGCCACTGATCCCGAGAGTGGCGTAACTGCGGCTCGAATGGTGACGGCGGTTATAGTCGGATCGGGCATCAAGCATCTTGTCCGGGTCGCTGTCAAGTCACAGTCGACAGGCGAGCGTGAAGGTTCTGTCGTCGCTACTGCAGATCATCCCGTTTGGAGTGTGACGGGCGGTAAATGGATTGATGCCGAGGACTTGGAGGAGGGCGAAGCGCTCCGGACAAACGGTAGATCTTCGCCAGCGGTTCTCCACGTTGAGAGATCTCTTGATATTGCCACCGTCTACAACTTGACGGTTGCCGGTATTCACACCTACTATGTGCTAGCCGGCAACACGCCAGTCCTCGTACACAACACGGGACCGTGCGGCCCGGTGGACGCTTGGTCGCCTGGAACATTCGGAAGCGCTGAAGAATCGGCAACGTATCACGTCGGTAAGCATGGTAAGGGGAGAACGCTAGCCGAATACACAGATGAGGCGAAGAATCTGTGGGCTAGAACTCCCGAAGGAGATCGTATTCCTTGGAAACTGAGAGATGGCAGCGAAGGATGGAAGATCAGAGGTGGTTTCCGCGGAGGCGAGGGAATCTATACCAAGGACGGAAAGATCGTGACCTGGCATGACTGATTCGTCTGACTTCCGGCACGCCTTCATGATGTTCCGATCCGTGCCTTATCCGGCCTATCCACAACTAGTGGAGTTGCAAGATTGGAACTCCCTGCTTCTAACCATTGATGGGCACATCGCTGGATATGCATCTAAGGTCCATGATGGTCGAATGCGTGCACAAGATGTTCCAAATCTCGATCAACTTATTCTTGAAGTGAGTTCACTGGGGTCGTCGCTCGATCAGATCGAGCCGGTGACAGATGAGGATCGCCAATCGATTGGTGACTATCGGTCATATGTGGCGGCCCTGGGGCGTATGGTGTCGGAGCTTGGTGGCCTTGCTGATCAAGAACGGCGATCGACTGATTAGCGCGGAGTCATCGAGTCCGAAGTGTCGGCACTTACCGACCATAACGGTGCGTGATGGGAGAGTGTCGGCGGCTGTCGGGGTTTGCTCGGGTTGCCGTCACCGTTGCCGTCAACGGCGAGGTATACATCCGAGGCAATCGATGTAGTGTCTCTGCGTCGTGGTCGGACGTCAGATCTTGGCTGGCGTGCCGCATAGCGGTGCGGCCGATCACTGGGAGCCTCGGCGGTGGGTGCTGGCCCTGGGCGATCGTCGAGGCCCCGGCCGACGGTTCGGCTCGGCGGTTCTTACCGTGATCTTGCTTCTTGGTGTGGTGGGCGTGCGCGCGGGGCCGGAACGGCTGCAGCGCGTGCGCGGCCCGGCTCTGCCGGGCCGTTCTTGATCAGGTATAGCAGTTTTGTGCCAGGCATTTGGTGCTATTCGTTGTCTATCCGAACTTTTGAGGGTATTTCGGACTGGGTTGTTCGGCGTGTGATGCGGTGCGGGGCGACGTGACCCGTGTCGAGCAACTCGCCTCGTACACCGGCAGCACCCCGAACTGGGTGAAGACCGCCACCGCCAGCTACGACACGTTGGGCCGGACCATCTCCTCCGGTGACGCGCTGGACCGGATCACCACCACCACATACACCCACAACAACAACGACCTGCTCGGCGCGGTCACCACGACGAATCCGGCCGGCCACAGCAGCACCGTCAACCTGGACACCACCCGAGGGCTGCCGACGACCGCCGTCGACGCCAACGGGAAGACCACCACCGTCTGGCAGGACGCGCTCGGCCGTCTCACCCACGTGTGGGCACCCGGCCGCACCACCAGCCAGACCCCGGACAGCGAGTACGCGTACACCGTCAGCCTGACCGCACCTGCCACCGTCGAGACCAAGGCCCTCGGGCCGAGCGGGAACGTCATCACGTCGTTCGACATCGCCGACGGGTTGCTCCGCCCCCGGCAGACACAGGTCACCGCCCCGGACGGCAAACGCACCATCAGCGACACCCAGTACGACGGCCGTGGCCTCGCGACCAAGACGTCGACGTTCTACAACGACGCGTCCGGGCCGACCGGCAGCCTGGTCACCTTCGCCGACACCGCCATCGAGTCGCAGACCCGCACCGTGTACGACGGTGCCGGCCGGCCCACCCGTACCCAGTTGTGGTCGGCGAACGTCTTGCAGTGGGAGACGGTGACCGGCTACGACGGTGACCGGGTCACGGTCGACCCACCCACCGGCGGCACCCCGACCACGTCGATCATCGACCGCCGGGGCAGGCAGACCGCGCTACGCCAGCACACCGGCTCGTCCCCGACCGGCGCCTACGAGGAAACCAGCTACGGCTACAACCCGCGTGACGAGCTGACCACGGTCACCGACCCGGCCGGGAACCAGTGGACCTACACCTACGACCTGCTCGGCCGGCGTACCGGCACCGTCGACCCCGACGCCGGCACCTCCACCAGCACCTACGACAACGCCGGCCAGCTGGTCACCACCACCGACGGCCGCGGCGAAACCCTCTGGTACGGCTACGACAACCTCGGCCGCCGTACCGAGCTGCGCGACGACACCTCCACCGGCGTACTGCGGGCGTCGTGGACGTACGACACCCTTGAGCTCGGCCTGCCGACCTCGTCGACCCGCCACATCGGCGGCGACGCGTACACCACGGCGGTCACGGCCTATGACGACGGCTACCGGCCCCTCGGCGCCACCGTCACCATCCCGGCCGCTGAGACCGGGCTGGCCGGCACCTACACCACCAGCCACACCTACCACGACAACGGCACCCCGGCGACCACCAGCCTGCCCGCGATCGGCGGCCTGCCCGCCGAAACCCTCACCTACGGCTACCACACCGCGTCCGGCCTGCCCACCACCCTCACCACCGGCACCGACACATTCGTCTCCGCCACCAGCTACCACTACGACGGCAGCATCGCCCAACGCATCCTCGGCACCGGCGGCACCCGCATCCGGGTGTCCTCACCGGTCGAGACCGCGACCCGCCGCCTGGCCGCCTCCCAGGTCGACACCGAACACCCCACCACCCCCGACACGTGGAACGACGCCGCCACCACCAGCTACACCTACGACCCCGCCGGCAACGTCACCTCGATGGCCGGCACCACCGCGGGTGTCGCCGACCAGGCCGAATGCTTCACCTACGACCACCTCCGCCGCCTCACCCAGGCCTGGACCGAAACCACCCCGACCTGTACCACCCCGCAACGCACCGGCGCCGACCCCTATCGACAGGCCTTCACCTACGACACCACCGGGAACCGGCTCACCGCGACCACCTGGTCCGCGACCGGGTCGACGACCGCCACCTCCACCTACCCCACCCCGGGCAGCCCCCAACCGCACGCCGTCACCGCCGTCGACCACACCTGCGAGACCACCGGCACCGACACCTACGCGTACACCACCGGCGGGCACACCCAAACCCGCACCGTCGACGGCGTCACCCAGACCCTCACCTGGGACGAGGAAGGCCACCTCGCCACCACCACCGAACCCGGCCTGGACACCACCAACATCTACGACGCCTCAGGGAACCGGCTCATCCGCCGCGACACCACCGGCACCACCCTCTACCTCGGCCACACCGAACTCCGCCGCACCGCCAGCAACGGCCAGATCGACGGCACCCGCCACTACCAACACGCCGGCGCCACCATCGCCGTCCGCACCGTCACCGGCCTCACCTGGCTCATCCCCGACCACCACGGCACCAACCAGATCAGCATCGACCCCACCACCCTCGATCTCACCCGCCGCCGCACCCTCCCCTTCGGCGACACCCGCGGCACCCCACCCACCGCCTGGCCCGACGACAAAGGCTTCGTCGGCGGCACCAAAGACCCCACCAGCCTCACCCACATCGGCGCGCGCCACTACGACCCCACCCTCGGACGGTTCATCTCCGTCGACCCATTCGTCAACCCCGGCGACCCACAAACCCTCAACGCCTACGCCTACGCCAACAACAACCCCACCACCTACACCGACCCCACCGGCCTCTACTTTGAAGAGGGCTCTTACGGGAATGGGAAACGTGGCTATATCACCAAAACGCCATCCGGGAAGAAGAAGATCACTACAACGGGAAAGTCGGCAAATATCCCAGATGCGAGAGGGTCGTCCGGTAGAAAGGAAACCCCTGGTAGTTCCGGCGCGGGGTCGACGGGCGGGGGTGGTCGTGATGTTGAGAGTAAGAGCCGAAAGGACATCATCGATGGCGCTATGATGCTGGGTGAACGGGGTGAGTTGGTAATTGCACCGTCCTCCGCTGATCTTGACGAAATGTTGCAGCGAGCTCGCGATAGTTATTGCTCCTGGCTGACTCTAATCTGCGATGAAACGCAGTTGGGAAACTATACATATAACTATATTTGCGAGCGTCAATCATCGTGGTGTGCGGACTCTGCTCCCCTGTATGTTATTTACCAAGAGGCCGGACTTGGCCCGGCTGTCAGGGCGGCGTTGCCTGAGGTCTTGCGTAGTGGGGTGAAGGGGCTAATCAAGAACGCCAAACTGCCGGTTTCGGGTAAAATCAGATTTGTCCCGCCGAAGCGAACCTCAGTCAATTCGGGCTTAGTAAAGGGCCAAAAGGGTGGATATATTGACAGATTCGGAAATGAGTGGGTGCGCGGCCCTTCGCGAACTCCAGGACAAGAATTCGAGTGGGATGTCCAGCTAAGTAGGACGGGTAAGGCTCAGCTGAGAAGGCTGAGTCCTGACGGGAAGCACTTGAATGTTTCGTTGGATGGAAGGATTACACACTAGCATCCTACTGGCATGCCTAGTGCGTTGGCCGTGAACGTTCACCGGGTCTGATCGGTCAGGCGGCCTTGGCCCGGGGACGGCCCCAGCGGTGCTGGCGTTCGCTGCGGACCCGGGCTCTTTCGCGGCGTTGCGCGGCCAGCACGTCCGGGTGGCGGGCGTTGGCGTTGCGCCAACGCAGGTACTTCTGCATCTCTCGGGCCAGGACGGTGTGGTTGGGGTGGTTCGAGTTCGCCATGGTGAACATCCGCAGCGGCCCGAACTGCGCTTCGATCGGGTTGGCCCAGGACGCGCTGGTCGGCGTGAGGCACAGCTCGACCCCGTTGCGAGCCGCCCAGGCCCGGATGGCCGGGGTCTTGTTCGCCGACAGGTTGTCCAGGACGACGTAGATCGGGGCGCCGTCCGGCCGCGCCCCGCGGATCGACTTCAACGCGGACAGGGTGTGGTCCGCGCCCTTGCGGCGGCGGTTGACACCCCAGAGCTGGTCGTCGCCGAGGCTGTAGCAGCCGTGGAAGTACCGGATGCCGTGCGTGCGACGGTAGGTCGCCGGCAGCCGGTCCGGACGCCACCGGTTGGGGAACGTGCTGGTCACCTCCTCGATCCGGTCGAGTTTGGCGTCGAGGTCCGGGTCCGTCGATTCCTTCCAGGTCCGGGTCCGCTGCCAGCTGACCTCGTTACGTCGCAGGATCTGCCGCAGCCGTTCCCGGCCCACGTCCACCGTCCGGGTGGCGTCGGTGGCCAGGTAGTCGGCGAGTTTACGCAGGCTCCAGCAGGTGAAAGGCCGCCCGAGCGTGCTCGGGCGGGCCTTGGCCGTCGCGACGATGAACGCCTCATCGTCGTCACTGATCCGGCGGGGACGGCCTCCCGCCCACTGAGGGTCCAGCGCGCGGAGACCGATCTCGTTGAACGCGTGGATCACGTCGCGGACGGTGTCCTCGTGACCGGCGATCAGCCGGGCGATCGCCGGGACCGGTGTCCCGGACGCCGACGCCATGATGATCAGCGCCCGCCGCATCCGGACCGAATCGTGCTTGCCCCGGCGGACGAGTTGTTGCAGCTTACGGCCTTCTTCTTGCGTCAACCGCCGTGCCCGTACCGGCTCGGCCACCCCGCCACCTCACTCTCGACAGCCAATATCACCGCCGTCGAGAGTGAGCCGTGACCAGCGACTACCAGCGGACGCCGCCCGGCGTGTCGCCGACCCGGTGAACGTTCATGGACAACGCACTAGGGGGTAGTATTGGGGATTGGGTGTATGGCTGGGGCGAGTGTGGTCTTGGTTGGCATGTTGCTTATTCTGCGAAGGTGGTTGGTGGTGCGATGGAATGTGGTGACCGGTATCGCTTTTCGGTGCGGTTGCTCTGATGGGTAGCCCGAGTTGGCACTTTGTTATCGATGAAATGCGAAATGGGTGAATCGTGATGGGTAATGGTCGAATTCCTTTCTATTCGGAAATTGTTGTCGTCCGGGATCCGCAGCAGACTGGGCAAGATGGTCGACTTGGGGCGGTGGTTGGCGTATCGGAGAATTTCGACGAGGGTGGTAGTTATGCAATAATTCTTGATGGTGAAGACCACGTCGTCGTTTATGATTCAAGGGATATTCGACCTACGGGAAAAATGCGCACTCGTGACTTGTACTATCCCGATGAAACCTTAGAGTGAAAGTCGTACAGGGTTTGGGATCGACCTGCGGACTGGTCAAGTTTCTCGACCTATTTTACATCCGGTAGTGACGGGGGTTGTTTGGCATGTTGACGCCGACGTGATGGTCGTTCACAGGCTTGTGCAGATAGGTGTTCCGAATCTGCGGGTGTAGGTACCAGTAGCGCGGGTCGGCCCAGATCTCGGCCAGCTTTCCCTCTGGTTATCTAGGAAGTGCAGTAGTCCATAATGGTGGGTAGATCGTGATGAGGGGCACACGCGTCTGGCCGGCGCGACCGATACCGTCAACTGCGTGTTTGGGGCGAAGAACCGGGCCCTTGCAGGGACGTCGGGTTTCCCCTGTTTGTTGCTGGGGCGAGGCCCCTCAGAACCGGGCGGGCCCTAATCGGTCGTCGTAACCGTGATGGAATCGTCCCCAGTAGCGAGCCTGGACCCATCATTTCCCTTGTTCGGATGTCCAGTCGCGTCGCTGCTCAAAGGCAATGCCGGTGCTATGGGACAGCAAGGACGCGTCCGGCCCGGTGCTGCGGTTCGAGCCGGGCACGTGGTCGACCTTCGTCGACGGGGCGAAGGCGGGCGGGCTCGCCCACGCGTGACCACCGGTAGGCCGCCGCCCAACGAACGCGGGTCCCGGGTCCTCAGCTACCCGGCGGTTACTCCTTGCATCATCAGGAGGATCCCGGGCCGGTCAGGGCCCGGCAGGCGGGTACGCAGAGTAGGGTCAGCCGCGTGAGCGCGAAGACGTGAACCGCGTACCGCCGGGCTCCCCCGACCTCGCCCGGCGGGCGCGTGCAGGCCGCGAACGAAAGGCACCCCTGTGACCAGCCCAGCCAAGACCCGCGTCGCCATCGTCTTCGGCGGCCGCAGCACCGAGCACGCGATCTCCTGCGTCAGCGCCGGCAGCATCCTGGCCGCCCTGGACACCGACGAGTACGAGATCGTTCCGGTCGGCATCACCCGCGCCGGGCGGTGGGTGCTCACCACCGGCGACGGCAGCCAGCTGGCCATCACCGACCGGCAACTGCCGGAGATCACCGACCGGTCCGGCTCGGCCGTGGTGCTGCCCGCCGACCCGACCGGCAACGGGATCATGGTGCTGGACCCGGCGGACGGCCCGGCCGCCGCGCTGGCCGGCGTCGACGTCGTCTTCCCGGCGCTGCACGGCGCGTACGGCGAGGACGGCACCATCCAGGGGCTGCTGGAGATGGCCGGCATCCCGTACGTCGGGGCCGGGGTGTTCGCCTCGGCCGCCGCGATGGACAAGGAGTTCACCAAGAAGCTGGCCACCGTCGAGGGCATCCCGACCGGCCCGTACGCGGTGCTGCGCCCCGGGGTGAGCCTCAGCGACGCCGACAAGGAGCGCCTCGGCCTGCCGGTGTTCGTCAAGCCGTCGCGCGCCGGTTCGTCGTACGGCATCACCAAGGTCTCCGACTGGGCCGACCTGGACGCCGCCGTCGCCACCGCCCGGGAGATCGACCCGAAGGTGCTGATCGAGGCGGCGATCGTCGGCCGTGAGGTCGAGTGCGGGGTGATCGAGGGCGAGGCCGGCGGCGGCCCCGAGGCGTCCCTGCTGGCCGAGGTACGGGTGGTCACCGACCACGAGTTCTACGACTTCGAGGCCAAGTATCTCGACAACTCCTGCGAGTACGACATCCCGGCCGGGTTGTCGGAGCAGGTGACCCGGCAGGTGCAGGACTACGCCTGCCGCACCTTTACCGCGCTGGACTGCGCCGGTCTGGCCCGGGTCGACTTCTTCGTCACCGACGACAACCAGATCTACCTGAACGAGATCAACACCATGCCGGGGTTCACCCCGACGTCGATGTTCCCGCGGATGTGGGCGGCCGCCGGCCTGGAGTACCCGAAGCTGGTGGACCGGCTGATCCGTACCGCGCTCAGCCGGGGCACCGGGCTGCGCTGACCGACCGCCGGGACCGAGACCGGACCAGAGGAGCGGACCGGACCGGATTCGGACCGGACCCAGAGTCAGGCGCGGCAGCCGCGCGGGGCGGCGTCCGCGTCGCTGGGCACCGTCTCGATCAGCGGGTCGGCGAACGCGGTCACCCACTGGCCCGGTTCGTCGTAGGAGCCGGGCACGCTCACCCGCACCGGGATCTCCCGGTCGACGGTGGTCCAGACGGTGGCGTCGGCCTGCTCGGCGGCGTGCCAGCAGACCCCGTCAAGCGCGTAGACCAGGTCGGTCGGTGGGAACTGCGCCGCCGGCACCCCGCAGGCGACGGTGATCGGCGGTTCGCCGTACGCCGCGTTCTGCTCGGCGCCGTCGGTGACCCGCCGCTGCGGCAGGTCGCGCAGCGTACCCGGCAGTTGGGAGACCAGCGCCCGGCAGACGATCTCGGCGCGTTCGTCCAGCGTCGGGGCGGCGATCTGCACCGGCGTGGTCGGCACCGGCGCGACACCGGCGGACGCCGACGCCGACGGGTCCGCGGCGGCCCCGGGGTCGTCGTCGGACCCGGCCGGGGCGAGCCGGCTGAACGCGGCGAGCGCCACGATCACGGTCAACGGCAACGCCACCACGGTCGCCCAGATGGCCGCCTGCCTGGTCGTCCGGTCCGGCCCACCTGTCACAGTCGTACCACCGAACACGTCAGGGTCCGGGTGATGCCCGGCACCATCTGGACCCGGCTGACTATCATCGTCCCGAGTTCGTCCACGGTGTGCGCCTCGGTGAGCACGACCACGTCGTACGGCCCGGTCACCGCGTCCACCCGGACCACGCCGGAGATGTCCGCGATCGCGTCGGCGACGTCGCGTGCCTTTCCGACTTCGGTCTGGATGAGGATGTATGCCTGGACCACGACCCGACTCCTATCCGCCGCCCGGGAGCGGCTCGAACGTGAAACTACCGTACGGAGCAGGCCGGATTCATGACGGTGCCCGAGTGGAGACGACAATGATCGAGGTGGACCGGTGAATGTGGCACAGGCCGGTGAATTCGGGCTCATCTCCCGGGTCACCGCGCGGCTGCACCCGGGGGCCGCCACCCTGCTCGGCCCCGGCGACGACGCGGCCGTGGTGGCCGCCTCGGACGGCCGGGTGGTCGCCTCCACCGACGTGCTCGTCGAGGGCCGGCACTTCCGGCGGGACTGGTCCAGCGCCGTCGACGTCGGCCACCGCGCGGCCGCCGCGAACCTCGCCGACATCGTGGCGATGGGGGCGGTGCCGACCGCATTGCTGGTGGCGCTCTGCGCCCCGCCGGAGACCGACGCCGGCTGGGCCGAGGACCTGGCGGTCGGCCTGTCCGACGAGGCGGCCAAGGTCGGCGCGAGCGTGGTCGGCGGCGACATGTCGGCCAGCCCGACCCTGACCATCGCGGTGACCGCCCTCGGCGACCTGCACGGCGCGGCCCCGGTGCTGCGCAGCGGCGCGCACGCCGGTGACGTGCTGGCCATCGCGGGCCGGCTCGGCTACGCCGCCGCCGGCTACACGGTGCTGTCCCGCGGCTTCCGGTCACCGAAGCTGCTCGTGGAGGCGTACCGACGCCCCGAGGTGCCGTACGCCGCCGGCCCGGCCGCGGCGAACGTCGGCGCCAGCGCCATGATCGACATCTCGGACGGGTTGATCGCCGACCTGGGTCACGTCGCCACCGCCAGCCGGGTCGGTATCGACCTGCGCCGGGCCGCGTTCGAGGTGCCGCCGCAGATGCGCGACACTGCCAACGCGCTCGGCGTCGACCCGTACCAGTGGATCTTCGGCGGTGGTGACGACCACGCCCTGGCCGCGACGTTCCCCGAGGATCTGCCGCTGCCGAAGGGCTGGCGGCGGGTCGGCCACGTGGTCAAAGGCGCCGGGGTCACCGTCGACGGCCAGCCGTACCAGGGCGTCGCCGGCTGGGAACACTTCCAGTGAGCCCGCGCCGGTCACCGCTGAGCCACCGCCGGTGACCGCACTACGCTTTACCGCGTGACTGATCTGCTTCAGGCCGGCGTCGAGATCCGCCGGGTCCGCTACACCGACGCGGTGGCGCAACGTCTGGTGGCCGCCGCCATGGCCGATCTGGGTGCCCGCTACGGCGGCACCGGCGACGACACCCCGGTCGACCCGGCCCACTTCGACCCGCCCGGCGGTGCCTTCCTGATCGCCCATCTGGACGGGGCACCGGCCGGCTGCGCCGGCTGGCGCAGCCACGGCAGCTCCGGCGAGGACGCCGAGCTGAAGCGGATGTACGTCGCCGACGCCGCCCGCGGGCGCGGGGTGGCCCGCGCGCTGCTGGCCGCCGTTGAACGCTCCGCCGCCGGCCAGGGACGCCGCCGGGTCATCCTGGAGTGCGGCGACAAGCAGCCCGAGGCGATCGCGCTCTACAGCAGCAGCGGGTACGCCCGGATCCCGAACTTCGGCTACTACCGGGACTCGCCGGGCTGCCTGTCCTTCGGCCGGGTGCTCAGCGCCGACTGGTGACGGATGCTCACCGCCGGCTGGTGACCGTACACAGTCAGCCGCCGGACCCGATCGGGTCCGGCGGCTGCTGAAACGTCGAGGTCGTGGGCGGCGCGGTCAGGCGCCCCGGACCACCTTGCCGGCCTTGAGGCAGGAGGTGCAGGCGTTCACCTTGCGGGTGTTGCCGCCACCGGCCGGGGTGCGAACGGTCTGGATGTTCGGGTTCCAACGGCGGTTGGTCTTCTTCTTCGACCACGGCACGTTGTGACCGAAGCCCGGCCCTTTGCCACAGACGTCGCACACGCTAGCCACGGGATACTCCTGGGGATTTGTCGTTCATCAGGTCGCCGGTCGCCGGGACACACCACGCCCAGACAACCTGGCCAGGCTACCCGATCGACCACGCGGGCGGCCAATCGCCCCGCCCCGACCGTCCCGCTGCCGCCGCCCGGCCGCACCGGGTCGTCTCCGCGCGCCGGCCGCCCGGCCGCACGCGGGTCGTCTTCACGGCGGCTGTCGGCGTGCGCCAGTAGGCTCATCGCCGTGCTGGACACCCTTGACGCCGCCGCCGTGCGCCGGTGGTGTTCGGGTGCGCTGGCAGCGCTGCGTCGCCACCAGGGCGAGATCGACGCGCTCAACGTCTACCCGGTGCCGGACGGTGACACCGGCACCAACCTGGTCCTCACCCTCACCTCGGCCCAGCATGCCCTGGCCCTCGACCTGGACAACTCCTCCGAGGGGGAGCAGACCTCGCACGGACGGGTGCTGCGGCTGATGGCCCGGGGCGCGCTGCTCGGCGCCCGGGGCAACTCCGGGGTGATCGTCTCGCAGATCCTGCGCGCGCTGGCCGACACGCTCACCGACACCGCCGTGGTGCGCGGCCGGGCCCTCGCGTCGGCGCTGACCGCCGCCACCGACGCGGCGTACGCGGCGGTCGCCCGCCCGGTCGAGGGGACGGTGCTGACCGTGGTCGCCGCCGCCGCGCGGGCCGCCGACCGGACCGGCTCCGACGACCTCGCCACCGTGGTACGGGCCGCCGCCTCGGCCGCCCGCGACGCCCTCGCCGCGACCCCCGGTCAGCTGCCGGTGCTGGCCCGCGCCGGGGTGGTCGACGCCGGTGGTCGCGGCCTGTGCCTGCTGCTCGACGCGTTGGCCGCCGTGGTCGGCACCCCGGTCCCCGACAGCACCGGCGATCACGCGGCCGACCCCGGCGATTCCGCCTACCGGGTACCCGGTGACCCCGGCGGCGCCGGTTCCGCCGTCGACTCGCACAGTGGGGCCGGTTCCGAGGGGTACGGCTACGAGGTGCAGTTCCTGCTCGAAGCGCCGGCCGGGGCGGTCGACCGGATGCGGGCCGCACTCGCCGAGATCGGCGACTCGCTGGTCGTCGTCGGCTCCGACGCAGGGGACGATGACGACGAGGGCTACGACGCAGGGGACGGCGACAGGGACGATGCCGACGGGCACGGTCCGGTGTGGAACGTACACGTGCACGTCGACGACATCGGCGCCGCCATCGAGGCCGGCATCGCCGCCGGTCGCCCGTACCAGATCTCCGTCACCCGGTTCGCCGACCAGTCGGCGCCGCCGCTCGCCGGCCGGGCCGCCGTGGTGGTCGCCGCCGGCACCGGCCTCGCCGCCCTGTTCACCGGTGAGGGTGCCGGCGTGGTCGGCGGCTCACCGTCCACCGCCGAGCTGCTCGACGCCATCCGCCGCACCGGCGCCGCCGAGGTGGTGGTGCTGCCCAACGACCCGGACACCCAGGCCGTTGCCAACCTTGCCGCCCGGGAGGCCGAGGCCGGCGGCGTCACCGTCGCCGTCGTGCCGACCCGGTCACCGGTGCAGGCCCTCGCTGCGCTTGCCGTCCGCGACCCGCGACGCCGCTTCGACGACGACGTGATCGCGATGGCCGAGGCGGCCGGGGCCTGCCGGTACGCCGAGGTCTGCCACGCCGCCCGGGAAGCGCTCACCGTCGCCGGCCGCTGCCGCCCCGGCGACGTGCTCGCCCTGGTCGAGGGGGAGGTACTGCTGATCGGCACCGACCTGGCCGGCACCTGCCGCAACCTGCTGGACCAGCTGCTCGGCGGCGGCGGTGAACTTGTCACTTTGATCGTCGGCGAGCAGGCACCGGACGGCCTGGGCGACGCGGTGGCGGCGCACGTCGCCCGCTGCTGGCCGTTCGTCGAGGTGCACACCTTCGTCGGCGGGCAGCCGCACTACCCGCTGATGGTAGGGATCGAATGACGCAGCCGTTGTTGGAGGCCGGATGACGCAGCCGTGCACGATGGACACTCCGCTGAAGGTCAACCTGGGCGCGAAGACCGCCAAGGCGATGGCCGACCACCTCGACCTGCACACCGTCGGGGACCTGCTCTACCACTTCCCGCGCCGCTACGACCAGCGCGGCGAACACACCGACATCCGCTCGCTGGAGGTGGGGGAGCAGGTCACCGTCCTGGGCCAGGTGCGGCGGACCACCGTACGGCCGATGCGCCAACGGCGCGGCAAGCTGCTCGAAGTGGTCGTCGAGGACGGCACCGGCGGCACCCTGACGTTGACCTTCTTCGGCAACCAGGCGTGGCGGGAACGGGACCTGAAACCGGGCCGCTGGGGGCTGTTCGCCGGCAAGGTGACCGAGTTCCGGGGCGTACGCCAGCTCAACGGCCCCGAGTACGTGCTGCTCGGGGACGGCGCCGCCGACGGCGAGGTGGCCGCCGAGGACCCGGTGGAGGAGTTCGCCGGTGCGCTGATCCCGGTCTACCCGGCCGCCGCCGCCGTACCGACCTGGGTGATCGCCCGCTGCGTCCGGACCGTGCTGGACGTGCTCACCCCACCCGAGGATCCGATGCCGGCGGCGGTACGGGCCAGCCGCAACCTGCTCGGCCTGCACCCGGCGCTGCGGCAGATCCACCGCCCGGCCGACGAACCCGAGCTGTTCCAGGCCCGGCGGCGGCTCAAGTGGGACGAGGCGTTCGCCGTACAGCTGACGTTGGTGCAGCGCAAGCTGCGCGCCGCCGACTGGCCGGCGCGGCCCCGGCCCCGCGCGGACGCCGGCCTGCTGGCCGCGTTCGACGCCCGCCTGCCGTACGAGCTGACCGACGGTCAGCGGCGCATCGGCGAGGAGATCGCCGCCGACCTGGCCACCGCGCATCCGATGCACCGGCTGCTGCAGGGCGAGGTCGGCTCCGGTAAGACGGTGTGCGCGCTGCGAGCGATGCTGCAGGTCGTCGACGCCGGCGGGCAGGCGGCGCTGCTCGCCCCGACCGAGGTGCTCGCCGCCCAGCACCACCGGGGCATCCAGGAGCTGCTCGGCCCGCTGGGGCGGGCCGGTGAGCTGGACGGCGACCCGGCCGGCACCCGGGTGACGCTGGTCACCGGGTCGCTGGGCGCGGCGGCCCGCCGGGCCGCCCTCGACGAGGTCCGCGACGGCCGGGCCGGCATCGTCATCGGCACCCACGCCCTGCTGTACGAGGGCGTCGACTTCGCCGACCTGGGCCTGGTCGTCGTCGACGAGCAGCACCGGTTCGGGGTGGAGCAGCGCGACTCGTTGCGGGCCAAGGCCGAGCAGCCGCCGCACGTGCTGGTGATGACCGCCACCCCGATCCCGCGCACCGTTGCCATGACCGTGTACGGCGACCTGGAGGTCTCCGCGCTCACCCAGCTGCCCGGCGGCCGGTCGCCGATCGTCTCGCACGTGGTGCCGGCGGCGGAGAAGCCGGCCTTCCTGGAGCGGGCCTGGCGGCGGGTACGCGAGGAGGTGGCCGCCGGCCATCAGGCGTACGTGGTCTGCCCGCGCATCGGTGACGCGACCGGAACCGGCGCCGACGAGGAGCCCTCCGGCGACGGCGACGATCCCGGGGCGCGGCGGCCGCCGCTGGCGGTGACCGAGGTGGCGCCGCTGCTCGCCGACGGGCCGCTGCACGGGCTGCGGATCGAGGTGCTGCACGGTCGGCTGCCGGCCGACGCCAAGGACGCGGTGATGCGCTCCTTCGCCGCCGGTGACGTCGACGTGCTGGTCGCCACGACGGTGGTCGAGGTGGGGGTGAACGTGCCGAACGCCACCGTGATGATCGTGCTGGACGCCGACCGGTTCGGGGTGTCGCAGCTGCATCAGCTGCGCGGCCGGGTTGGTCGGGGCTCGGCGGCCGGGCTGTGCCTGCTGGTCACCGACGCCGCCGAGGGCACGCCGGCCCGCGAGCGGCTGGACGCGGTCGCGTCGACCACCGACGGGTTCCGCCTGGCCGAGCTGGATCTGGAGCAGCGCCGCGAAGGTGACGTGCTGGGCGCGACCCAGTCGGGTCGCCGGTCCCATCTGCGGCTGTTGTCGCTGCTGCGCGACGCCGACCTGATCGGGCAGGCCCGGGCCGAGGCGATCGACCTGCTCGACGACGATCCGGAGCTGACCCGGCATCCGGCGCTGGCGGCATCCGTCGGCACCCTGGTCGACGCCGAACGCGCCGAGTACCTGGAGAAGGGCTGAAATCACGGCCGGGAGCGGCTGCGGCGGACCGGGGTACGGCTGCGGCCGGACAGGCGGAAGGGCGCCGACCGGGGGGATCGTCGACGCCCTTCCAGGGGTGGTGCGGGGGGATGACTTGTCAGTCAGTCACGACCCAGGGTGGCTGACTCAGGCGGTGAAGGTGACCCGCCGACGACGCGCCAGGTAGAACAGCACGCCACCGATGGCCAGCAGCGCGATGGCGCCAGCGGCGAGACCGCCAGCGGCGGCACCGGTGACCGGCAGGGAACCGCCGCCCTCGCCACCGGTGTCACAGTCCTCCGGCAGCTCCCAGGCGAAGGCCTCGGACTCGTCCTCGAAGCCCTCGACGACCAAGGTGACCGCAAGGCCCTCGAACGCGTCGAACTCGGCCACGCCCGACTCACCGGGGCCGACGGTGACGGTGCGGGTGTCGCCCTCGTTCGGTACGAAGTCGACGGTGATGGTCTCGCCGTCCTCCGGATTGTTGATCGTGAAGATCAGCTGGTCGCAGGTGGACTCGATGATGCGCTCGGGCTCGCTGGGCTCCACCGCCGGCGGCTCGGTTGGCTCCGGCGTGACCGGCGCGGTCGGGCTCGGTTCGACGCTCGGCTGCACGGTCGGCTCGGTAGCGGAGACTTCAGACGGTTCACAGGTACTCCCGAGTGAGGGGTTCAGGGGCCCGGCGCGGACGTGCGGCAACCTGACTGGTGAGGTGCAGTCGATGATTGGTGCGACAACGACCCGTGTCGTGCGTCGTGTCGGCGTTGTCCCACCGGCACAGCGCCTGACCTTAGCTGTTCCTGAACTGACAGGGTGCCCCACAGGTCCGGCTAAGGATGATGTTGTCGTTCCGAGATATTTCATAGACGCAACGTGTTTGCCGTCCGCTTTCCGAGTGGTCGTTGCCCACTCGGGTGTCTCTTTGCAACAACAGACGCACCTGGTCACACGAGGGCGGATTAAGCCGTCCGGGTCGGCATTCGACCGGTTCGGCTGATCGCGTAGCGTGCCGGGGATGAGTGCACCGGCCGCCGTGGGGGTCCGCCGCCGATGACCCGGATCATCTCCGGCCGGCTCGGCGGCCGGCGGATCGCCACACCGCCTGGCGCGAACACCCGGCCCACCTCCGACCGGGTCCGTGAGGCACTGTTCAGCACCCTCGGCACGATGACCGACCTGGTCGGGGCGCGGTTCGCCGATCTCTACGCGGGCAGCGGCGCGGTGGGTCTGGAGGCGCTGTCCCGGGGCGCCGAACACGTCCTGCTGGTCGAGTCCGACGCGCGGGCCGCCCGTACCGTGCGGGCGAACATCGCCGCGCTGGGAGCTGGCACCGGTGCGCGGCTGATCACTGCCAAGGTCGCGACCGCGCTGGCCACGCCGCCGGACGGCGGCGGCTACGACGTGGTCTTCGCCGACCCGCCGTACGCGGTGACCGACACCGAACTCCGGACCGCCCTGGACAGTCTCGTCGGCGGCGGCTGGCTCGCCCCGTACGCCGTCGTGGTGATCGAGCGGTCCGCCCGGGGACCGGCGTTGACCTGGGTGGAAGGCGTCACTGCCGAGCGCGGGCGGCGTTACGGCGAGACCATGCTTTGGTACGGTCGGCGATCATGAGACGAGCGGTGTGCCCCGGCTCTTTCGATCCGGTCACCAACGGACATCTCGACATCATCGGCCGGGCCAGCCGGCTGTTCGACGAGGTCATCGTGGGTGTCCTGATCAACCAGTCCAAGGCTGGCCTGTTCACCATCGACGAGCGAATATCGATGCTCCGCGAAGTAACCGGGTCGTACCGCAACGTTCGGGTCGCTTCGTTCCGTGGCCTACTGGTGGATTTCTGCCGTGCTCAGGAGGCGGCCGTCGTGGTCAAAGGCCTGCGGGCGGTCAGCGACTTCGACTACGAACTGCAGATGGCACAGATGAACATTGGCCTGGCCGGGGTGGAGACGCTGTTCATGCCGACCAACCCGCTCTACTCGTTCCTCTCTTCCAGCCTGGTCAAGGAGGTCGCCAAGTGGGGCGGTGACGTCTCGGCCCACCTGCCCGAGGCGGTCCACGACCGGCTGCTCGCCCGGGTCACCGCGCCGCCGACCCAGCAGGTGTGAACCGGGCTGGCCCGGCAGCTCCGGGCGGGCCGACCGAGCCGCGATGAACCGCCCGGCGCGTCGCGACGCGCCCGAACTCGGGGTGGGATGGACCACATGTCGTCCTGGGTCGCATCATGATGGAGCGCCGACCGGTCCGGCAGTTGGGATGATGACGTTCTGGCCCGGCCTTGCCATCATGGTGGGTCGACCCTCCGACAACAGGGAGTGAGATGCCGGTGGATCCATTCGACCGCATCGACGAGATCATCGCGATGGTGGAGACCGCGCGGGCCGTGCCGATGTCCCGGAACAACTGCATGATCGACCGGGCCGAGATGATCGGTGTCCTGGACCAGTTCCGGGCCGAGCTCCCCGCCGACCTGCGCCGGGCGGCGGCGCTGCTGGAGGAACGCGACAAGATCATGGACGCCGGCAAGCGCGAGGCGGACCGCATCATCAGTGAGGGCGAGGCCGAGCATGCCCGGCTGGTGTCGGTGAACGAGATCACCGTCTCCGCCGAGCACGAGGGTGCGCGGATCGTCGCCGAGGCCCGCGCCGAGGCGCAGCGGCTGCGCGCCGAGGTCGACGACTACGTCGACACCGCGTTGGCCAACTTCGAACAGTTCCTTACCCGGGCGCTGGCTTCGATAGAGCGTGGCCGGGACAAGATGCACGCGTTGCGGGAGATCGGTACCTTCTCCGGTGAGGAGAACGAACGCCCGCTGCCCTTCTGACTGACCGGTGCCCCGGTTCGACGCCGTCGCCGCTGCTCGGGTAACCTGTTTTGTCGGCCTCTACCAGGCCGGAGTCCAACTATGCGCAATCACTCGTCGAAGACACTCAACCCCAGGTCGCCGCTGGTTCTCGACACCCGGGAACTGCCGCGTCGCCCTGGCGCGTTGCGTACGGTGAGCCGGGTGGTGCCCGCGCCGGCGGACCTCGGGCTGGAGCTGAACGGCGTACCGGAAGGTGCCGACCTGAGCCTCGATCTACGGCTCGAGTCGGTCTCCGAAGGGGTGCTCGTTTCCGGGACGGTCTCCGGACCGGTCTCCGGCGAGTGCGGGCGGTGCCTGCGCTCGATCAGCGAGTCGCTGACCGTCCCGATCCAGGAGCTGTACGCATACGAGAACAGCACCACGGACGAGACGGCCGACATCGACGAGGTGGGCCGGTTGCAGGGCGATCTGATCGACCTGGAGCCGGCACTGCGGGACGCGGTGGTGCTTGCACTGCCGACCACCCCGCTGTGCCGCAGCGACTGCCCTGGGCTGTGCCCCGACTGCGGGGTGCACTGGGACGAGCTGCCGGACGACCACAACCACCAACAGGTCGACCCGAGGTGGGCCGGCCTGTCGCAACTGACCCGCCAAGAGGAGTAAGAACCGTGGCCGTTCCCAAGCGCCGGATGTCCCGCAGCAACACCCGTTCCCGCCGGTCCCAGTGGAAGACCACGCCGGTGGTGACCGTCGAGTGCCCGCAGTGCAAGTCCGCGAAGCTGCCGCACACCGCGTGCACCGTCTGCGGCACCTACAACGGCCGCCAGGTCATCGAGGTCTGATCCGGTCGTCGTGACGCCGCCGGTCTTCGACCGGGCGGCGCGGATCTCCCGGCGAACGCCGGGTGCCTCGTCCCAGGAGCCGGCCGGTCGGTCGGCACCGGCCGGCGCTGACTCCGGGACCGGCACCTCGCGGATCGCCGTCGACCTCCTCGGCGGGGATGGGGCACCCGCCGTCGTGGTTGACGGCGCTCTGCGCGCCTGCCGCGCCGATCCCGATCTCCAGCTCCTGCTCGTCGGCCCGCCGGATGCGGCGGACGACGTTCGCGCCGCGCTGCCCGACGAGCAGCGGAGCCGGATCACCGTACGGCCGACGGGTGACACCGTCCGCGCGGCGGCCGACACCGGCGAGCTTTCCGTCACCGCCGCGGGTTCTGTCACCGGCCGGGCCGACGAATCGATCCGGGCCGGCATGGCCGCCGTCGCCGACGGCGCGGCCGACGCGTTCATCTCCGCTGGGTCCAGCGGCGCGATCGTCACCGCCGCCGCGCTCGGTCTCGGCCGGTGGCCGACCGTACGCCGGCCCGCCCTGGTCGTCACCCTCCCGGCGGTCGCCGGCCCGGTGGTGCTGCTCGACGTCGGCGCCACAGTAGAGGCGCGCCCGGCCACCCTGACCCAGCACGCCCTGTTCGGGGCCGCATACGGTGCCGTGCGGCTCGGCCTGGACCGGCCCCGGGTCGGACTGCTCTCGATCGGCGCCGAGCCAGGCAAGGGCGACCGGGTCCGGCGTACCGCCGACACTCTGCTGCGGAGCCTCACCCTGCCCGCCGACGGCCGGTATGTCGGCTTGGTCGAAGGACACGACGTCATGCTCGGCGACGGCATCGACGTGGTAATCACCGACGGCTTCACCGGGAACGTGCTGCTCAAGGGCATCGAAGGTGCGTACGCGATGGCCGGCGGCCCGGAACCGGGCCGGGTCGCGCCCCGGGCGGCGGCCCTGCTCGGCGTCGCCGGGACGGTGGTCGTCTGCCACGGTGCCGCCACCGGTGCCGACATCGCCACCGGTATCACCCTCGCCGCCGGACTGCACCGTGGCCGGGTGACCTCGACTCTCGCCCGGATGCTCGATGACATCACCCGGCTGATCGCAGAACAGGACGAGGTATCGCCATGAGTAACAACCAGTCCCGTCGTCCGCCGGTTGCGCACCTGGAGGCCGCGTTCGGTGTGGCGTTCGAACCGGATCTGCTGGAACGGGCGTTGACCCACCGGTCGTACGCGTACGAGAACGGCGGTCTGCCCACCAACGAGCGGTTGGAGTTCCTCGGCGACTCGGTGCTCGGCGTGGTGATCACCTCGGCGCTGTTTCACAGCCACCCCGACCTGCCGGAAGGGCAACTGGCCAAGCTTCGGGCCAGCGTGGTCAACATGCGGGCGCTCGCCGAGGTGGCCCGGTCTCTCGGCCCGCAGGGGCTTGGCCCGTACCTGCTGCTCGGCAAGGGGGAGGAGAGCACCGGCGGGCGGGACAAGGCGAGCATCCTGGCCGACACCCTGGAGGCGCTACTCGGTGCGATCTACCTGCAGTACGGGCTGGACACCGCGTCAATCGTGATCCGCCGGCTGTTCGACCCGTTGATGGCGGACTCCGCGAGCCGGGGCGCCGGGCTGGACTGGAAGACCAGCCTGCAGGAGCTGACCGCGACCCTCGGGCTGGGCGTACCCGAGTACCGCATCGACGACGCCGGTCCGGACCACGCAAAGACCTTCACCGCCTGGGTGGTGGTCGCCGGACAGCGCTACGGCGGGGCCGAAGGCCGCAGCAAGAAGGAGGCTGAGCAGCGGGCCGCCGAAGCCGCGTGGCGTACCCTTTCCGCGCAGATGGTGGACTCCACCGCGGTCGCCGGCACCGCAGCGGCCGTTGACCAGCCGGGTCCGGCTTCCGACGCCGACGCCGGTCCGCCGGGCGAGGTCGCTGCCGGTCCGCCGGAGCCCGAGGACGGGCCGCCGGCCAGCCCGTCCGCCCAGGTCTGAGCACGAGAACACCACCGGCACCGGTCGGAGAAAGGCATGTCATGCCAGAGCTGCCCGAGGTCGAGACGGTCCGGCAAGGGCTGGCTGGCTGGGTGATCGGCCGGCGGCTGGACACCGTGGAGGTGCGCCATCCCCGGGCGATTCGCCGGCACCTGCCCGGCCCGGTGCACTTCGCCGCCGTACTCGCCGGCCGGCAGATCATCGACGTACGCCGCCGTGGCAAGTACCTGTGGCTGCCGCTGGACAGCGGCGACGCGGTGGTCGGCCATCTCGGCATGTCCGGACAGCTGCTGCTGCAGCCGGCCCACGCCCCGGACGAGACGCACCTGCGGGTCCGTTTCCGGTTCGTCGACGGCGACCCGCAGCTGCGCTTCGTCGACCAGCGGACGTTCGGCGGGCTCGCTGTGTCGGCCGGTGGCGCCGAGTTACCGGCCGAGATCGCGCACATCGCCCGGGATCCGCTCGACCCGGACTTCTCCGACACTGCGTTCGTCGCAGCGGTACGCCGACGTCGCACCGAGATCAAGCGGGCACTGCTTGACCAGTCGCTGATCTCCGGGATCGGCAACATCTATGCCGACGAGGCGCTGTGGCGGGCCGGCCTGCACGGCACCCGACCGACCGACCGGCTGCCGGCCGCGACGGTCACCAGGCTGCTGGCACAGGTACGGGACGTGCTGCGGGCGGCAGTTACCGAGGGCGGCACCAGTTTCGACGCGCTCTACGTCAACGTCAACGGCGAGAGCGGCTACTTCGACCGGTCACTCAATGTGTACGGGCGGGAGGATCAGCCCTGCGCCCGGTGCGGGGCGCTGATCCGCCGGGAGTCGTTCATGAACCGGTCGTCGTTCAGCTGCCCGCGCTGCCAACCTAGGCCGCGGGCCGTTCGCCGCTGACCGACGTCAGCTCAGCGCGCCGACCCGAACATCTGCGTCCAGTAGAGGGTCCCGTTCGACGAGGTGGCCGTGCCGACCCCCATGGCGACCGCGTCGCAGTTGAGGATGTTGGCCCGGTGGCCCGGGCTGTTCAACCAGCCCTCCATGACCGCCTCGGCGGTGGGGTAGCCGGCCGCCACGTTCTCGCCGATCGCCTGCTCGTAGCCGGCCCGCTTGGCGCGTTCCCACGGGTCGCTGCCGTCGCTGCCTTCGTGCGACATGTCGTTGTTGGTTGCCTGGTCCTCGCTGTGCAACCGGGACGCCTCGGTCAACTGGTCGTTGATTGTCACCGCGCCGCACCCGTTGTCGTCGCGCGCCGCGTTGACCAGCGCCAGGACCTGCTGCTGCCGGCTGGTGTCCCCGGTGGCGGTCTGCTGCGGCGCGGCGCTGGTCTTCGCCGGCGCGGCGGTCGTGCGCTCCGGACGGGAGCTTTCCGGGGCGGCGGCGCTACGGCGTGGGCTCGGGGCAGCCGAGGTCGGCGGTGGCGGTGCGGGGCTCACAGCCGGGGTCGGGGCGGCACCGAGTTCGGCGTCGAGCACCTCCGGCTCGCCGATCTGCGGGTCCTCCGTACCAGCGGACTGTTCGGTGAGTGGGTCGGTGACCGGATCGACATCCGTTGCCACGACGGTGTCGTCGGTGCCATCGGTTGAGTCGTCGCCGAACCCGGCGCGTAGCATCGCGCCGCCGCCACCGATCGCCACCAGCAGCACGACGACCAGCGTGGCCAGGGTGACCGGCCCGACGGCGAGCCGGCGCCGTCGGCCGTCGGCAACCTCCGGGTCGGAGTCGTCGCGCGCGTCGGACCGCCGCCGACGGGCGACGCGGGTCAGCGACCCGGTGTCGGTCGGGACCTCACGCGGACCCCGGTCGTCGTCGGTCCAGCGATCGTCGCCGCTGGCCCAGCCGTCGTCACCACCGGGCCAGCCGTTGGCCTCGCCGGGTCCGTCGGCCAGGTCTCGCAGCACGCTGTACCGGTGCGTCTCGGTCTCGTCGTGCCGGGTGTCGCGGCCGGCCCCGTCGTGTCCGTGCGGAGCCCCGGCGTACCCCGGTCCGTCGGCGTACCCCGGTCCGTCGACGTACCCCGGCCCGTCCGGGCGGGCGGTCAGGTGGGTGTCGTACCCGTCGTCGGTGGGGAGGCCGTACGGCTGCGGGTGGTGTTCCGCCCCGCCGGGGAGCTGTCCGGTCGGGTCGGCGGGGTAGCCGCCGTGGTCCACGCCGTCGTACGCCGGGTGACCGCCGCCGCCGTAACTGCCGAGGTCGTAACCGCCGTCGCCGGGGAACCGGCCGGCGGTCGGGTAATCGTCGGCCGTCGCCAGGCCGGAGTACTCGTCGGCCGACGAAGGGCCGGGTCGCCAGCCGGCGTCGAGGTGGCCACGCCAGGAACTCTGTCCGAACCGGTCGGTGTCCCAGCCGGCATCACCGAATGCGGTGTGGCCAGCGGGCGGCGTCGGATCGCCGGGGATGGATCCATCGACCCGGTCGTTGCGCCGGTACAAGGTCGTTGCCTCCGCAGGTGGGTGGTCGGCCCAACGGGCCGCGTCCGGTGGGACCGGGGCGCTGTGCCGGGTGCGACGCTAAGGCGTCCGGTCGCGCCCGGCAACGCTGCTAAGACAAACCGGCGATGCCGCTAAGGAAGAGATAAGGCGGACAGCTGTCCGGCTGAGGTTCTGCCGTTGACACTGTGATCTGTGCCGCTAAACCACCGCTCTTCGTACCTTTTGGGCGATAGATTCGTGAAGGAGGTGGGGATCCACGTCTGGTGGAACTTGACGAAGCGGCGACTTCGGCGGACCATGGGGGTGTCGCCAGTCGCGCCCAGTCGCGCCCCCGCATGCCCGGGGGTTGACCGACGTGAGGGTTCACGGGCGCGCGTTGGCCGGCCTTTCCGGCAGCGCATTACAAGGAGACGAAATGGCGAAGGCCCTCTACGGCCACGTTGGTGCAGCACCCGACCGGCGCCTGCTCGACGAGGTCACCCGATTGCGTGCCACTGTACAGGCACTGGAGTTCGAGATCACCCGACTGCGGGCGGAGAACGACCGGCTCGCCGCAGCGGTCGCCGAAAGCGACGACCTGCTGCGGATCCCCGAGCCTGCGCTCACCTGATCTCCACGGGCGCCGGTGCAGGCCGGCGCCCGCCGCCAGTGACCGTACGTACCGCTGATCGCACGCACCCCGCGCGCCGACACTCAAGTGCCGGCGCGCAGCTTTTTGTCCGGCCCCGTCCGTTGCCCCGTTCACGTCCGTCCGTCTGCGGCCCGGTCCGGGCCCCGGCCACGGTGTCCCAGCCGCGTCGGATCCGGTGCCCGTCCGACCGACGGGTTAGCCTGTGCCGTACTGACCAGCACTGACGGCCGCACGGCGACCCGTCGGACGAGGAATCGGACCGTGCATCTCAAGAGTCTGACGGTGAAGGGCTTCAAGTCCTTCGCCTCCGCCACCACCCTGAAGCTGGAGCCCGGGATCACCTGCGTGGTCGGCCCGAACGGCTCCGGCAAGTCCAACGTCGTCGACGCCATCGCCTGGGTCCTCGGCGAGCAGGGCGCGAAGGCGCTGCGGGGCGGCAAGATGGAGGACGTCATCTTCGCCGGCACCGCCGGTCGGGCCCCGCTGGGCCGGGCCGAGGTCACGTTGACCATCGACAACACTGACGGTGCGTTGCCGATCGAGTACACCGAGGTGTCGATCACGCGCCGGATGTTCCGCTCCGGTGAGAGCGAGTACGAAATCAACGGCAACCACTGCCGGCTGCTCGACATCCAGGAACTGCTCTCCGACTCCGGCATCGGCCGGGAGATGCACGTCATCGTCGGCCAGGGTCAGCTCGACGCCGTACTGCACGCCAAGCCGGAGGACCGGCGGGCCTTCATCGAAGAGGCCGCCGGCGTGCTGAAACACCGCAAGCGCAAGGAAAAGGCGCTGCGCAAGCTGACCGCGATGCAGACCAACCTGGATCGGCTGACCGACCTGACCGGCGAGCTGCGCCGCCAGCTCAAACCGCTGGGCCGGCAGGCCGAGGTGGCCCGCCGGGCCGCCGGGATCCAGGCCGATCTGCGCGACGCCCGGCTGCGGCTGCTCGCCGACGACCTGACCACCCTGCGGACCACCCTCGACAAGGAGATCGCCGACGAGACGGCGCTGCGGCACCGACGCACCGAGGTGGAGTCCGAACACACCGAGGTGCAGTCCCGGCTGGCCGAACTGGAGTCGGCGCTGGCCGAGGACGCGCCGCTGCTCGCCGCCGCCCAGGACACCTGGTACAAGCTCGCCGCCCTGCAGGAACGCTTCCGGTCGACCGAGCAGCTGGCCGGGGAACGGCTGCGGCACCTGTCGGGGATGCCGGACGACGAGCGACCCGGGCGTGACCCGGACCAGCTCACCGACGAGGCGCACCGGGTCCGTGAGCAGGAGGAGGAGCTGCGGGCCGCGCTGACCGAGGACCAGATCCGTCTCGCCGAGGCAGTGGAGGGCCGCCAACAGCTGGAGACGCAGCTGGCCCAGGCCGAGCGGGCGCTGGTCGCCGCTGCCAAGGCGATCGCCGACCGGCGGGAAGGGCTGGCCCGGTTGACCGGACAGGTCAACTCCGCGCGGGCCCGTACCTCCAGCGCCGCTGACGAGATATCCCGGCTCACCGCCGCGCACGCCGATGCGCAGGCCCGCGCTGACCAGGCCCAGCAGGACCTGGACGCGGCCACCGAACTGTCCACCGAGGCGGACCGGGACAACGCCGACCTGGACGCCCGGTACGCCGAGGCGGTCGCCGCACACGACGCGGCCGCCGCGCAGGTACGGCAGCTGTCCGACGCCGAGCGGAGGGCGGAGAAGGAGGCCGCCACCTGGCAGGCGCGGGAGGACGCGCTGGCGATGGGGTTGCGCAGGGGCGACGGTGCCGGCGCGCTGCTGGCCCGGGCCGACCAGGTGCCCGGCCTGCTGGGCAGCCTGGCCGGCCTGCTCACCGTCGCGCCCGGACACGAGGCGGCGCTGGCCGCCGCGCTGGGCGGTCTCGCCGACGCGGTGGCGGTCACCGGCGTCGACGAGGCGGCCGAGGCGATGCGGCTGCTCAAGATCCAGGACTCCGGTCGGGCCAGCCTGCTGGTCGCCGGGCCCGCCGGGCCGGGGATGATCGGCTCGCCGGACACCCTGCGGCCGGCCCTGCCGCCCGGGGCGACCTGGGCACCGGACGTGGTCAGCTGCCCCGACGAGCTCCGGCCGGCACTGCACCGGGCGCTGCGGGACGTGATCCTGGTCGGCGACCTCGCGGCGGCCACTGCGGCCGCCGCCGACCATCCGCAGCTGCGGGCGGTCACCCCGGACGGCGACATCGTCGGCGCCTACGCCGCCGCCGGCGGATCCGCCAAGGCCCCCAGCTTCATCGAGGTACAGGCGGCGGTCGAGGAGGCCCGCAGCAACCGGCTCACCGCCGAAGCCACCGTCGCCGAGCTGCGCGGGCAGCTCGACACCGCGCGGGAGGCGGCGGCCGGCCTCAAGGAGCAGGTCGCGCAGGCCGCCGCCGACCGGCGGCAGGCGGAGGGGCAGCGTAACGCCGCCGCTCGCCGGCTCGCCGAACTCGGCGCTGCGGCCAGGTCGGCACGGGCCGAGGCGGAGCGGCTCGGCGCCTCCCGGGACAAGGCCGCCGAGTCCCGGGACCGAGACTTGGCCACGCTGGAGGAGCTGGAGGAGCGGCTCCGGCTGGCCGAGGCGACCCCGATCGACGAGGAGCCGTCGACCGCCGAACGGGACTCCCTCGCCGCGATGCTGCCCGGTGCCCGGCAGAACGAGATGGAGGTCCGACTCGCCGTCCGCACCGCCGAGGAGCGGGTATCGTCGATCGCCGGCCGGGCGGACTCACTGCTGCGGCAGGCGGCGGCCGAGCGGGCCGCGCGGGAACGCGCCGCCGCCCGCCGGGCCGCCCGGGCCCGGGGCGCGCAGATCGCCCGCGCGGTCACCGCCGGGGCCCGGTTCGCGCTGACCAGGCTGGCCGACTCGATGGTCGACGCGGCCGCCGCCCGTGACGAGATCGCCAGCGCCCGCGCCGCGCGGGAGGCCGAGCTGCAGGAGGTACGCGGCGCGGCCAAGCGTCTCGGGGCTGAGCTGGAGCGGCTGACCAGCGCGGTGCACCGCGACGAGGTGGCCCGCGCCGAGCAGCGGCTGCGCATCGAGCAGCTGGAGGCGAAGGCGGCCGAGGACTTCTCGCTGGACGTGGAGACCCTGCTCGTCGAGTACGGCCCGCACCAGCCGGTGCCGCCCACCCAGGCCCAACTGGCGGCGGCCGCCGCCGAGGGCAAACCGGAACCGCAGCCGGTGCCGTTCGACCGGGCCACCCAGGAGAAGCGGTCGGCGAAGGCGGAACGGGAGCTGGCCCTGCTCGGCAAGGTCAACCCGCTGGCGTTGGAGGAGTTCGCCGCGCTGGAGGAGCGGTACAAGTTCCTCTCCGACCAGTTGGAGGACCTGAAGGCGACCCGCAAGGACCTGCTCACCGTCGTCGCGGACGTGGACGACCGGATCCTCGAGGTTTTCTCCAGCGCGTACGCCGACACGGCCCGCGAGTTCGAGCAGGTGTTCACCGTGCTGTTCCCGGGTGGCGAGGGACGGCTGGTGCTCACCGACCCGGACGACCTGCTGACCACCGGGGTGGAGGTGGAGGCCCGGCCACCGGGCAAGAAGATCAAGCGGCTGTCGCTGCTGTCCGGCGGGGAGCGGTCGCTGACCGCCGTCGCCATGCTGGTAGCCATCTTCCGGGCCCGGCCCAGCCCGTTCTACATCATGGACGAGGTGGAGGCGGCGCTGGACGACGTCAACCTCGGCCGGTTGATCACCCTGATGGCCCAGCTGCGGGACCGCAGCCAGCTGATCATCATCACCCACCAGAAGCGGACCATGGAGGTCGCCGACGCACTGTACGGCGTCACCATGCGCAACGGTGTCACCCAGGTGATCAGCCAGCGGCTCAAGTCGGCCGACGAGTCGGCTGGTCCGACCGTGCCGGAGCCGCCAACGCCTACTGCGGAAGCCCCGCAGCCTGCTGAGGAGGCCGAGGCGCCGGCTGCACCGTCGGATCGGTGAGCTGGCGGCGGGCCACCTCACGCAGCGCGCCGTCGGCCGTTGTGCCCTCCAGCGTCACCTCGGCCGTCGCGCCGTTGTGCAGCAGCGTACTGACCGCGTTGCCGAAGTACGGACCGTCCAGTTTGCGCCAGCGCACCGACGGCCTCGGCAGTCCGGCGGAGCGGGCCAGCGCCCGCAGCGCCGCCGTCGGCCCCCGCCACCAGCCCAACCGCATCAACGGCCGCATCAGCGCCGGCACCTGGTTGTGGATCGGTGAGCAGGTGAGCTGGTGCACCGGGGTGCGAACCTGCCCAGGCAGCGCGGCCCGCGCCACGTACGAGTGGTGCACGTCGCCGGAGAGCATGCTGATCGAGGCCGGCGGCGGGTGACCTGGCCCGGCACCGACCCGGGCGAACAACTGCCCGAGGTCGTCGAAGGAGCGCCGGAACGCGGCCCAGTGCTCCAGGTCCAGGACCTGGCGCAGCCACTCCGACGACGCCGCGACCCACCGCCGGGGCGACTCGGCCAGCCGTTCGTTCCACGACTCGAGGTGGTGGATGCCGGGCGGCATCAGCCAGGGCAGCGACGCGCCGACCACCAGATGGTCGTAGCGGCCGTGGGCCCGATCGGTGAACCAGGCCCACTCACCGGCTGGCAACATGCTGCGTGCCCCCGGCCGCAGTACCCGGCTGCACCGGTTGTCCAGCACGATCACCCGGGTCCGGCCGACGTCCAGCGAGAAGCTCCACTGGTACTGCACCTGCGACCAGCGCTGCGGGTCGTGCGCGACGTCCGCCTCGGCGTCCACCCGGGCGCCGAATTCGCGCAGCACATCGGTGGCGTCGTCGGCGGCGGTGACCGCCCGGAACACCGGGTCGGCGGCGACCTCGTCCGGGGCCAGGTTGCCCAGGTGCTGGTAGACCCAGTAGGAGGCGAGTCCGCTGCTGATCCGCTCCGGCCACCAGGGCTCGCCGCGCATCCGCGCCCGCCAGGCGGCCGAGGTGTTCCAGTCGTCGATCACCTCGTGGTCGTCGAAGATCATCACGCTGGGGACGGTCGACAGCAACCAGCGGATCTCCGGGTCCCGCCACGACTCCAGGTACAGCCGGGTGTACTCGGGGAAACTGACCACCTGGTCGGCTGGGGCACCGGGCGGCAGCCCACGATGTCGCCGCCGCCGCCGCAGGAACCGTCGGATCACCGGCGACGTCTCGTCGGCGTACACCTGATCGCCGAGCAGGAGCAGCAGGTCGGGCCAGTCGCCGCCGGCCGGGTCCAGGCCGGCCAGCCGCCGGGCGTACGCGTCGAGCGCGTCCGGCGGCAACCGTCGGGCGGTGGAGTGCTGGGTGGTCTCCCGGCAGGATCCGAAGATCAGCCGCACCGGCTGGGCGTCGTCGTCGGCCCGCCGGGTCCGGATCACACTGCCCGGGTACGGCGAGTCCGGCTCCGGCCAGACCCGCCGGTCGTCGAGGAAGACCTCGTAGCGGTGGCTGGAGCCGGGGGCCAGCCCGTCGACCACCACGAGCGCGTAGTGGTGCCCGAACGCGCTGAAGGTGCGGGCCGAACCGCCCGCCGTGCCCGTCGTCGCGACCCGTACCGTGGCCGGGGCGTCGGTCTCCACCCAGACGGTGGCCTGCCCGCCGACCACCCGCCGCAGCAACGGCCCGATCAGTAGCCGGGGGCCGGCCGCCGGTCGGAGCTGCGGGTCCGGTCCACCGGCGGTTGTGCCGTCGGTCACCGGTGGTCCCTGCCGGGCTGGTGTGCAGACATGGTCGACCTTTCGCCAGGGACGCGGGACGGCCTCTTTTGTACCCCGCATGCAGGCCCGTCACCCAGTTCCCCGACCTGTTCCTGTGGGGTGTGGTCGCCGGCCGGCGACGCGGGTGGTAGGGGTGTGGTCGCCGGCCGGCGACACTGTACCGGGGGGCGGGTGTCACCGATGGGTGCGGTGGGCGGGACGCGGTCGCGGCCATCTGTCAGGATTTCCGCATGGATTACCTCGTCCTTGCCGCGATCCTGCTCGGTGTGCTGCTGCTCGCCGGTCTGGGGCTGGTGGTGCCCCGGTTGCGCCGGCAGCCTCCGCTGCCGCCCGCGCCGCCGACCCCGCTCGGCGGCGAGCAGCCGCAGGAGCGCCCACCGACCGACGCCGACGGCGAGCGTCCGGTCGGCATCGCGGTCGAGGACCGTCCGGTCGCGCCACCGGCCGAACCGGAGCAGGCACCCGCGGAGCCGGTGGCACCGGCCCCGCCGACCCTGGAACGTCCGGAGCCCACGGCCGGGCGGCTGGTCCGGCTGCGGACCCGGCTGTCCCGGTCGCAGGGCCTGCTCGGCAAGGGGCTGCTGAACCTGCTCTCCCGGGACCGGCTGGACGAGGAGGTCTGGGAGGAGATCGAGGAGAGCCTGATCACGGCGGACGTCGGCATCGAGCCGACCCGGGAGATTGTCGACCGGCTGCGGGAGCGTACCCGGGTCCTCGGCACCCGCAGCGCCGCCGAACTGCGTACGCTGCTCACCGAGGAGCTGGTCGCCGCGCTGGACCCGCAGCTCGACCGGGCGTTGAACACCGGCGGCGAGCCGAGCGTGGTGCTGGTCGTCGGGGTCAACGGGGCCGGCAAGACCACCACCTGCGGCAAGATCGCCCGGGTGCTGGTCGCCGACGGCCGTACCGTGCTGCTGGGTGCCGCCGACACGTTCCGCGCCGCCGCCGCCGATCAGCTGACCACCTGGGCCTCCCGGGTCGGGGCCGAGGTGGTCCGCGGCCCGGAGGGCGCGGACCCGGCCAGCGTCGCCTTCGACGCGGTGAAGCGGGGCATCGACACCAAGGTCGACGCGGTGCTGATCGACACCGCCGGTCGGTTGCAGAACAAGATCGGCCTGATGGACGAGCTCGGCAAGGTCAAGCGGGTGGTGAGCAAGCATGGTCCGGTGCACGAGACACTGCTCGTGCTGGATGCCACCACCGGGCAGAATGGGTTGGAGCAGGCCCGGGTGTTCACTGAGGCGGTGGAGGTGACCGGGGTGGTGCTGACCAAACTCGACGGCACAGCCAAGGGCGGTATCGTCATTGCGGTGCAGCGCAAACTCGGCATTCCGGTCAAACTGGTCGGTCTCGGGGAAGGTCCGGACGACCTCGCCCCGTTCGATCCGGCGCAGTTCGTCGACGCCCTGATGGGCGCCGATCCACGTGAGATGGATGCGTAGCCTCGGGTGACGTACCGCAATCAGGAGCCACGTCTCGGGAGACCGTACGTGACCCAGCAGGAAATCCCACTGCGTGGCGGCAACGTCAGCACCGTGGTGCGGGTCGGAGACACCGTCCGGCGCAACGTCGGCCCGTGGACCCCCTCGGTGCACGCGCTGCTGCGGCATCTGGAGTACGTCGGGTTCACCGGCTCGCCCCGGGCCCTCGGCATGGACGAACGCAACCGCGAGGTCCTCTCCTACGTCGAGGGGGAGTGCGGCGAGTATCCGCTGGCGCCGCACTGGGTAAGCGACGAGGCGCTGGTCACCGTCGCGACGATGTTGCGGATGTTCCACGACGCCCAGTACGGGTTCAATCCGCCGCGTAGCGCGGTCTGGCGTTCGTTCGGCCCGCCGCCGCCGGACACCGAGGTGATCTGCCACCACGACGCGGCCCCGCACAACGTCATCTGGCGTCCGGACGGCACCCTCGCCCTGATCGACTTCGACCTGGCGTCGCCGGGGGCGCGGATCTACGACGTCGCGTACGCCGCGTGGACCTGGGTGCCGCTCTTCTCCGACCGGGACTCCTACACGCTGGGCTGGCGGCAACCGGACCGGCCGCGCCGGCTACGGCTGTTCGCCGACGCGTACGGGCTGATCCCCCGCGACCGGCACCGGCTGGTCCGGACCATCCGTAAGCGGGTCGTTGACCATGTGGAGGGGATCCGGCGGATGGCCGCCGCCGGAGATCCGGCGTTCGTCCGGATCGTGCACAAGGGCCATCTCCGCCGGCCGATGCGGGACCTGCGGCTGCTCGACTACGAACGACACATCCTGGAGTACGCGTTGCGCTGACCCGCGGCGGGCCGGGGCGGCAGTGGTCCGGGGACAGGTGACGAGTTCTGTCGTCCTCCGGACAGCCGGCGGTGGCTAATCGGTTGATCTGGCCCTGCCTGATCTGGCGATAGTGAAGTGTTCTTCACATGTTGGAAACAACCCGTCACGTGTTGGAAACGGCACGGGCACCCTGCGTGAAACAGCTGCCCAGCAAGCTTCGCGCAACCGGCGAACGGGCGATGCTGCCTCTTGGAGCCGGTTATGTTTCCAACTGAGAGGAGGCAGCGTGCCGGAACTAGATTCTGGTGCCACCGCCTGGATTTTGACTTCAGCCGCCCTGGTGTTGCTCATGACGCCCGGATTGGCGCTGTTCTATGGTGGCATGACGCGGTCCAAGTCCGTGCTCAACATGATGATGATGAGCTTCGGTGCGATCGGCCTGGTCAGCCTGCTGTGGGTCTGCTACGGCTACAGCATCGCCTTTGGCACCGACGTCGGCGGTGTCACCGGTGACCTCTCCATGGCCGGCCTGCGCGGCATGCTCGAGTCGGGCTCCGAGGGCGGCATCCCGGACCTGCTGTTCGTCGTCTTCCAGATGATGTTCGCGATCATCACCGTCGCACTGATCAGCGGTGCGATCGCGGACCGGGCGAAGTTCGGCGCCTGGCTGCTCTTCGCCGGCCTGTGGGCCACCCTGGTCTACTTCCCGGTCGCGCACTGGGTGTGGGGCGGCGGCTGGATCTTCGAGCTCGGCGTCCTCGACTTCGCCGGTGGTACCGCGGTGCACATCAACGCCGGTGCTGCGGCGCTCGCGCTGGCCCTGGTGCTCGGCAAGCGGGTCGGCTGGCCGAAGGACAAGTTCAAGCCGCACAACCTGCCGATGGTCCTGCTCGGCGCCGGCCTGCTGTGGTTCGGCTGGTTCGGCTTCAACGCCGGCTCCGCAGTCGCCGCCGACGGTGCCGCCGCGGTCGCCTTCATCAACACCCAGGTGGCCACCGCGGCCGCCGTGCTGGGCTGGATCGTCGTCGAGTGGTTCCGTGACGGCAAGCCGACCACCCTCGGCGCCGCCTCCGGTGCCATCGCCGGTCTGGTCGCCATCACCCCGGCCTGTGCCTTCCTGGAGCCGCTCGGGGCGATCGCGCTCGGCATCATCGCCGGTGTGGTCTGCGCCCTGGCGGTCGGCCTCAAGTACAAGCTCGGGTACGACGACTCGCTCGACGTGGTCGCCGTGCACATGATCGGCGGCATCATCGGTTCGCTGCTGATCGGCTTCCTGGCCGTCGAGGTGCTGGCCGGAGAGGGCAACGCCGGACTCATCTACGGCGGTGGCATCGACCTGCTCGGTCTGCAGGCGCTCGGTGTGGTCGCGGTGCTGGTCTACTCGTTCGTCGTCGCCTACATCATCGGCTTCGCGATCGAGAAGACCATCGGCTTCCGGGCCAGCGCCGACGCCGAGGTCGAGGGCATCGACACCGCCGAGCACGCGGAGAGTGCCTATGAGTTCGGTAGCACCTCGGGTGGCGGGTTCGCCGCCGCCGGCATCGGGAAGGCGCCCGCCGGTTCGGGCGAGTCCGCACCGGTCAGCGAGAAGGTCGCCGGATAACGTTCCCTGATGGAGGGGTTAGACATGAAGCTGGTGACCGCGGTCATCAAGCCGTACCAGCTCGACGCGGTCAAGGAGGCCCTGCACGCCCTCGGCGTCGCTGGCCTGACCGTGAGCGAGGTCCAGGGGTACGGACGTCAGAAGGGCCACACCGAGGTGTACCGGGGTGCCGAGTACACCGTCGAGTTCCTGCCGAAGATCCGGATCGAGGTGCTGACCGACGAGATCGACGTCGAGAAGGTCGTCGACGCGGTCGTCACGGCGGCCCGCACCGGGAAGATCGGCGACGGCAAGGTCTGGGTGACGGCCGTCGAGGACGTCATCCGGGTCCGCACCGGTGAGCGCGGTCTCGACGCGCTCTGAGCCGGCGAGCCCACCGAACCGGTAGGGAGAACACATGACCGACGGAGTCGGGGTCCGGCAGCGTTCAGCGGCCGGCCCCGGCCCGTCGCTGTCCGACGGCATCGGTGCCGCCGCCCGCGTGGACCGGGCGGCGGCACTCGATGTCTGGCTGACCTCGCTGATGCCGGCCGGGCTGACCGGTATCGCCCTGGTAGCGGTCGGCGGACTCGGCCGGCTGCAGTGCTCCCCGTACAGCGATCTCGATCTCGTGCTGCTGCACCGCGGCGTCGCCGGGATGGACGAGATCGCCGCCCGCCTCTGGTACCCGATCTGGGACGCCCGCCTCGGGCTGGACCACTCGGTGCGTACCCTGCCGGAGGCGCTGTCCGTCGCCCACGACGACGTCAAGGTCGCGCTCGGCCTGCTCGACGGCCGGCACGTCGCCGGCGACCGGCAACTCACCGCAGAGCTACAGGCCGCCGCGACCGACCAGTGGCGGCGCACCGCCGTCCGCCAACTGCCGGCGCTGCGCGAGGTCACCGAGGCCCGCTGGCGTACCCACGGCGAGCTGGCCTTCCTGCTGGAAGGCGATCTGAAGGAGGCCGCCGGCGGGCTGCGCGACGTCGGCATCCTGCGCGGCATCGCCCTCGCCGGCATCGCCGACAGCATGCGCCCGGCCGCCCGCGCGGCCCACCTGCGGCTGCTGGACACCCGCGACGCGCTGCATGTCGCTGTCGGCCGGCGGGTCGACCGGCTGGTGGCCCAGGAGCGTGTCACCGTCGCCGGCCTGCTCGACCTGGACGACCCGGACACCCTGCTGCGTCGGGTCGCCTCCGACGCACGCACCATCACCCACGCCCTCGACGACGCCTGGCGCAGCGCCGAGCGGTTGCGCTCGGGCCGTCGGCGCGGCGGCGGACCGCCGGTGCGCCGGCCGGTGGCCCGTGACGTGGTCGAGCACGACGGTGAGCTGGTCCTCGCCCGGACCGCGATCGGGGCCCGCCCGGACGCCAGCCTGTCGTTGCGGGTCGCCGCGGCCGCCGCCACCAGCCGGCTGCCGATCGCCCGGGCGACCTGCGAGTGGCTCGCCGCGTACTGCCCGCCGCTGCCGGCGCCGTGGCCGGACGCGGCCCGGGCCGCGCTGATCACCCTGCTCGGTGCCGGTCCCGGTCTGGTGCCCACCTGGGAGACCTGCGACCGGTACGGGCTGGTCGACGGCTGGCTGCCGGAGTGGCCCCGGATGCGCAGCCTGCCGCAGCACAACCCGGTGCACCGGTTCACCCTGGACCGGCACCTGGTTCAGGCGGCGCAGGAGGCGACCGGGTTCACCCGCGAGGTGGACCGGCCCGACCTGCTGCTGCTCGGTGCCTTCCTGCACGACGTGGGCAAAGGGCTGCCCGGCGACCACAGTACGGTCGGCGCCCCGGTGGCGGCGCGGATCGCCGCCCGGACCGGGCTGCCGCCGACCGACGTCGACATGATCGACAAGCTGGTCCGGCTGCACCTGCTGCTGCCGGAGGTGGCCACCCGGCGTGACCTCAGCGATCCGGTGACGATTTCCCAGGTCGCTGCTGCGGTGGGCGACACCACCACGCTCGGCCTGCTGCACGGGCTGGCCCGCGCCGACGCGCTGGCGACCGGTCCGGCGGCCTGGTCGGACTGGAAGGGACGGCTGATTGCCGAACTGGTCCGCCGAGTACACACCGCGCTGGACACCGGGGTGCTTCCCGAGCCACCGAGACCCGATCCGGCGCTGGTGGCGGGTCCGCTACCGGCCGTACACATCGATGGTGGCAACCGGGTCGCGGTGGCCGCCGCGGACCGGCACGGCCTGCTCGCCGCGGTCGCCGGCTGCCTGGCCCTGCACCGGCTGGACGTGCTGACCGCCGACGCCTCCACGGTCGACGGGCGGGCGTTGGTCGAGTTCCGGGTCCAGCCCCGGTACGGCACCCCGCCGGACACCATCGCGCTCACCGCCGACCTGCGGCGGGCGGTCACCGGTGACGTCTCGGTCACCCAGCGGCTTCGGGGCCGGGCACTCGCCGCCCGCCGGGCGGGGGCCGATTCCCGGGTGGTGTGGCACCGGGAGGCCGCCACCGACGCGGTGGTGCTGGAGCTGCGGGCGGCCGACTCGGCCGGCCTGCTCTACCGGGTGACCAGCGCGCTCGACGAGGCCGGCGCCCAGGTGCGGGCGGCCCGGATCTCCACCCTGGGTGGCGACGTGGTCGACGCCTTCTACCTGGTGGGGGTCGGCCCGGACGACGCCGAGCGGGCCCGACTCGAAGCCGCGGTGCTGGCCGCCGCCGGATGACCGGGCGGCGCAGCGGCGGAGCCGGGTGCCGGAGTGGCGAAAGCGGTCGGCTGATGCGGGCGGTGGAGTGGCAGAAGCGGTCGGTACGGACGGCGGCTAGGCTTGCCAGGTCGGGCGGAGTCCCGTCCCGACACCGCCGTGAGTTGCCCTGCCGGATCGACATACAGGATGTTGCGTCGTGTTTGACACTTTGAGTGATCGACTGTCCGGGATCTTCGGCAAGCTCCGGGGCAAGGGTCGGCTCACCGACGCCGACATCGACGCGACGGCCCGGGAGATCCGGCTGGCGCTGCTGGAGGCGGACGTCGCGCTGCCGGTGGTGAAGGCGTTCATCGGCCGGGTCAAGGAGCGCGCCCGTGGCTCCGAGGTCTCCCAGGCACTCAACCCGGCCCAGCAGGTCATCAAGATCGTGCACGAGGAGCTGGTCGGGGTCCTCGGCGGCGAGCAGCGCCGGCTTCGGTTCGCCAAGCAGCCGCCGACGGTGATCATGCTGGCCGGGTTGCAGGGTTCCGGCAAGACCACCCTCGCCGGCAAACTGTCCAACTGGCTCAAGGCGCAGGGGCACCAGCCGCTGCTGGTCGCCGCCGACCTGCAACGCCCGAACGCGGTCGGCCAGCTGCAGGTCCTCGGCGAGCGGGCCGGGGTCGAGGTGTTCGCCCCGGAGCCCGGCAACGGGGTCGGCGACCCGGTGGCCGTCGCGAAGGCGTCGATCGAGCACGCCCGCCGGTCGGCGCGCGACGTCGTCATCGTCGACACCGCCGGCCGGCTCGGCATCGACGCCGAGATGATGGCCCAGGCCGCCGCGATCCGCGACGCGGTCGCCCCGGACGAGGTCATCTTCGTCATCGACGCGATGGTCGGTCAGGACGCGGTCCGCACCGCCGAGGCGTTCCGCGACGGCGTCGGCATCACCGGCGTGGTGCTGTCCAAACTCGACGGCGACGCGCGCGGTGGTGCGGCGCTGTCCGTCCGGCAGGTCACCGGCGAACCGATCCTGTTCGCCTCCACCGGGGAGAAGCTGTCCGACTTCGACGTCTTCCACCCGGACCGGATGGCCAGCCGGATCCTCGGCATGGGCGACGTGCTCACTCTGATCGAGCAGGCCGAGCAGGCCTTCGACGCCGATCAGAAGGAGAAGATGACCGCCAAGCTGATGGGCGGCGAGCAGTTCACCCTGGAGGACTTCCTCGACCAGCTCATCGCGGTGCGCCGGATGGGGCCGATCGCCAACGTGCTGGCCATGATGCCCGGCATGGGGCAGATGAAGGACCAACTGGCCGAGGTCGACGACAAGCACTTCGACAAGGTCACCGCGATCATCCGCTCGATGACGCCCGGGGAGCGGAGCAACCCGAAGATCATCAACGGGTCGCGCCGGGCCCGGATCGCCAACGGCTCCGGGGTCACTGTGATGGACGTCAACCAGCTGCTCAACCGCTTCGCCGAGGCGCAGAAGATGATGAAGCAGATGGGCGGGATGATGGGTCTGCCCGGTGGCGGGCGGCGCAAGGCGACCAAATCGCCGAAGAACAAGCGCAAGGGGAACAAGGGCGGTAACCGTGGCGGCGGTGCCCGCCAGCGCGGCGGCGGGGTGCCGGCCGGCTTCCCGGGCGGTATGCCGCAACTGCCGCCCGGTCTCGACCCGAACGCGCTGGGCGGCGGCGACGGTCTGCCGCCCGGCTTCAAGCTTCCCAAGATCGACTTCAACAAATTGAACAAGCGGGAGAAAGGCTGAGCGCCGTCGACCCCGCAACCGTGCCGCTGCACGTCCGCGGGGTCGTACTGCCCGAGGACCGGACCCGGGACCTGTGGCTGGTCGGTGACCGGGTGACGCTGCACCCGGTGCCCGGCGCGACCACCGTGGTCGACGGCGGCTTCATCCTGCCCGGCTTGGTCGACGCGCACTGCCACCTCGGGATCGCCCGGGGCGGGACGCCGATCGACTCGCTCGACGACGCCCGCCGGCTGGCCGGGGTCGATCGGGACGCCGGCGTACTGGCGCTGCGCGATGCCGGGTCCCCGTACCCGTACCCGCAACTCGACGACGAACCGGATCTGCCCCGGCTGGCCCGTGCCGGCCGGCACGTCGCGCCGCCCCGGCGCTATCTTCGCGACATCGGCGTCGAGGTGCCAGCGGAGCGGTTGTCCGACACGGTGGCCGAGCAGGCCAGGGCGGGCAACGGCTGGGTCAAGTTGGTCGGCGACTGGATCGAGCGGTCCGCGGGGGACCTCGCCCCGGCCTGGTCGGCGGAGGCGATGACCGACGCCATCGCCACCGCGCACCGGGCCAACGCCCGGGTCGCCGCGCACACCTTCGACGAGGAGGCGGTACGGATCCTGGTCCGGGCCGGGGTCGACTCGGTCGAGCACGGCACCGGGCTGAGCCCGGACCTGATCGACGAGATGGCCCGCCAGCGGACCGCGCTGATCCCGACGATGATCAACATCGCGACGTTCGGCGGGATCGCCGACCGGGCGCGGGAGAAGTTCCCCCGGTACGCCGCCCACATGATCAGCCTGCGGGACGGGTTCCCCGAGGTGGTACGCGCCGCGCACGAAGCCGGCGTACCGGTCTTCGTCGGCACCGACGCCGGTGGCGGCATCGCCCACGGCCGGGCCGCCGACGAGATGCTCACCCTGCACACCGAGGCGGGCATGCCGGCCGAGGCGGTGCTGGCCGCCGCCTCCTGGGGCGCCCGGGACTGGCTCGGCTTCCCCGGCCTGGTCGAGGGCGGGCTCGCCGACCTGGTCGTGTATCCGGCGGACCCGCGCGCCGACCTGCGGGTGGTCCGCGCACCTGAGCGGATCATCCTGCGTGGGCGGGTGCTGCGCTGAGCTGGCCGCTGGTCTCGCGCTCACCGTGACGGCCGGTGCTGCGCTGACCCGTCGGCGGCGGGTGCGTCGCGCAGCCGCCACCGCCGGCGCATAGGATGTCCGGTCATGGCCCGCGTGCTCACACCTCGTGCGGAGGACTTCCCCCGCTGGTACCAGGATCTGATCGCCAAGGCGCAGCTCGCCGACAACGGACCGGTGCGCGGCACCATGGTGATCCGGCCGGCCGGGTACGCCATCTGGGAGCGAATGCAGTCCGAGATGGACAACCGGATCAAGGCGGCTGGCGCGGAGAACGCGTACTTTCCGCTGTTCATCCCGGAGAGCTACCTGCGCCGCGAGGCCGAGCACGTCGAGGGCTTCTCACCGGAGCTCGCGGTGGTCACCCACGGCGGCGGCAAGCAACTCGCCGAGCCGGTGGTGGTCCGGCCGACCAGCGAGACGGTGATCGGCGAGTTCATGGCCAAGTGGGTCGACTCCTACCGGGACCTGCCGCTGCTGCTCAACCAGTGGGCCAACGTGGTGCGCTGGGAGCTGCGCCCCCGGGTGTTCCTGCGGACCAGCGAGTTCCTCTGGCAGGAGGGGCACACCGCGCACGCCGACGAAGCCGACGCACGGGCGTACGCCCGACGGATCCTGCACGAGGTCTACCAGGACTTCATGGTCAACGTGCTCGGCATCCCGGTGCTGGTCGGGCGTAAGACCGCCCGGGAGCGCTTCGCCGGAGCCACCAGCACGTACACCCTCGAAGGGATGATGGCCGACGGCAAGGCGCTGCAGCTGGGCACCTCGCACGAGCTCGGGCAGAACTTCGCCCGCGCGTTCGACATCACCTACACCTCCGCCGAGCGGGCCGTCGAACACGCCTGGACCACCTCCTGGGGGGTCTCCACCCGGATGCTGGGCGGGCTGATCATGGTGCACGGCGACGACAACGGGCTGCGGGTGCCGCCACGGCTGGCCCCGGTCCAGGCGTACGTCATGGTGGTCAAGGCCGGCGACGGGGTCGCCGAGGCGGCGGCCAAGCTGCGCGGCGCGTTGCGTGACGCCGGCGTTCGGGTCGGCCTGGACGACCGGGTGGACACGCCGTTCGGCCGCCGGGCTGTCGACGCCGAGCTCAAGGGATACCCGGTACGCGTCGAGGTCGGCCCGCGCGACCTGGCCGCCGGCAACGCGGTGCTGGTCCGGCGTATCGACGGGTCGAAGACCCCGGTGCCGGTCGCCGACGTGGTCGGCGCGGTCCGCGACGCCCTCGACGCCGACCAGCAGCGGCTCTACGACCAGGCGCTGGCGCTGCGTCAGACGCGCACCGTCGAGGTCGGCACCCTCGCCGACGCCGTCGCCGCCGCGGCGACCGGATGGGCCAGGGTGCCGTGGTCGGTGGTCGGCCCGGAGGGTGAGGCCGAGGTCAACGCGCAGGGCGTCACCGTACGCTGCCTGCTGCGTCCGGACGGCTCGGTGCCCGACTCCGACGACGAGCCCGACCTGGTCGCGGTGCTGGCCCGCTCGTACTGACGCTCTGCCCTGCCGTTCGTGGGCGGTGTCGCTGTCGTTGGGCATGGTGAGCGAGGGAGATGAGCATGCGGTTTCAGCCCGGTCAGTTGATCATGCATCGGAATGTGCGGCGCGGGCGTCTCGGCTGGGTCCGTCCGGCCCGGGTCGTCGTCGACGACGAGCGGGGCCTGCTGGTCTGGGTCGACCGGGGCTCGCCGGTGGTCAACGAGGTGGCCGACGACGGCCGTGGCATGCGGGCGATGCCGTTCACCGAGTGGATCACCCGGTCGTACCGGATCAAGCACGGCCGCTGGCTCGGCCCCCCGGTGCTGAAGTTCCTACCCGCCGGAGCCGCCCACTCGGTGTGGTGGTTCCGCGACGACGCCGGGAACTTCCTCAACTGGTACGTCAACCTCGAAGAGCCCGGCGTGCGCTGGGCCGACGGCGACCTCGCCGGGGTGGACGTGGTCGACCAGGACCTGGACGTGGTGGTCCGCCCGGACCGCAGTTGGGTCTGGAAGGACGAGGAGGAGTTCGCCGAGCGGCTCGCCTTCCCGGAGCACTACTGGGTGCGTGACGAGGCGGCGGTACGGGCTGAGGGACGGCGAGTGATCAAAATTGCCGAGGCGGGTGATTTTCCGTTCGACGGCACCTGGTGCGACTTCCGGCCGGACCCGGCCTGGACGCCGCCGGCCGAGCTGCCGCCCGGCTGGGACCGCCCGCCGGCAGCAGGCTGACCGCCGGGCACCGGACTGGCCGGCGACCCACCGGGGCCACCGGGTGTGGCGGTACGCCGCGGGTCTGGCACAATAGCGTGTTGGTATCCGGTACGTGTTCGGCGCCCTCTACCCGGGCACGTCGCCAGTCCACCCGAGCTGCCTCTGGCCCAACCCCACTGTGCCGGTCGGCGTTCACCCGCGCACCGCCCTCGGGGGCCGGTGAAGATCGCAACAGGAGCGAACAAACCGTGGCCGTAAAGATCCGGCTTCTGCGGATGGGCAAGATCCGCAACCCGCAGTACCGCATCGTCGTCGCCGACTCGCGTACCAAGCGCGACGGGCGGGCGATCGAGTTCGTCGGGATCTACCACCCGAAGGAAGATCCGTCGGTCATCGAGGTGACCTCGGACCGTGTCCAGTACTGGCTCTCGGTCGGCGCCCAACCGAGCGAGGCCGTCCAGCGCCTGCTGGAGAAGACCGGCGACTGGCAGAAGTTCAAGGGCCTGCCCGCCCCGCCACCGCTGCTGGTGGCGCCCGAGCGGGCCGACCGCAAGGCGGCGTACGAGGCGGAGGCCAAGGCCGCTGCGGGCGTCGCGGACACGCCGACCAAGCCGGCGAAGAAGGCCGAGAAGAAGGCCGAAGCGAAATCCGGGACGAAGGCCGAAGCGAAGTCCGAGCCGGCGGCTGCCGAAGCGCCGGCCAAGACCGAGGAGCCCACCGGTGCCGGCTCCGGCGAGCAGGCCTGACATGGTCCTCCGGCCCGCGCTGGAGCACCTGGTCAAGGGGATCGTCACCCACCCCGACGACGTACGGGTCCGGCTGGTCGACTCGCGCCGGGGCAAGCGCCTGGAGGTACGGGTGCACCCGGAGGACCTCGGCACCGTGATCGGCCGCGGCGGGCGCACCGCCAAGGCGCTGCGTCAGGTGATCGGTTCGATCGGCGGGCGTGGTGTGCGGGTCGACATCGTCGACTCGTACTGATGCTGTTGATCGTCGGTCGGATCGGCCGACCACACGGAATCCGTGGCGAGGTCACGGTCGAGGTCCGGACCGACGAACCGGAGATCCGGTTCGCCGCCGGATCGGTGTTGATCACCGATCCGGCGGCGGTGCCGGCCGCCCGCGAACCGCAGCAGCCGCCACCGCCCGGCGCGACCCTGGTCCGTGTCCCTGACCGGTTGACCATCGAGGCGGTCCGCTGGCATCAGGGCCGACCGTTGGTGCAGTTCGCCGGGGTTGTCGACCGCGACCTTGCCGAGGCGTTGCGGGGCGTACTGCTCTGCGTGGACAGCAGCGAGATCGCCACCCCGGAGGATCCGGACGAGTACCACGATCACCAATTGGTCGGCCTGTCGGCGGTCACGCCGTCCGGTGAGGCTCTCGGCGAGGTGGCCCGGATCGACCATGCGCCCGCATCCGATCTGCTGGTGCTCCGCCGGCCGGGCGGCGGGTCCGCCCTGGTGCCGTTCGTCCGGGCGATCGTGCCGGAAGTGGATCTCGCCGGTGGACGGGTGGTCGTCGACGCCCCACCCGGCCTGCTCGACCTGTGAGCGCCCCGATGCCGTCCGGCGCGGCGGCGCTGCAGGTAGACGTCGTCACCATATTTCCGGACTATCTGGCGCCGCTGGACCTGTCGCTGATCGGCCGGGCGCGCCGGGCCGGCCTGCTCAGTGTCGAGGTGCACGACCTGCGCCGCTGGACGCACGACGTGCATCGGACGGTGGACGACACTCCGTACGGCGGTGGTGCCGGAATGGTGATGCGCCCGGAGCCGTGGGGTGCGGCGTTGGACGAGTTGGCCGCTGCCGGACGGCCGCCCGCGCGGCTGGTGGTGCCGACCCCGGTGGGGGAGCGGTTCGACCAGGCGATGGCGCAGCGGTTGGCCGCCGAGCCCCGACTGATCTTCGCCTGTGGCCGCTACGAGGGGATCGACCAGCGGGTGATCGACGAGGCGGCGGCAGCGCTGCCGGTGACCGAGGTGTCCCTCGGTGATTTCGTCATCTTCGGCGGCGAGGTCGCCGTGCTGGCCATCCTGGAGGCGGTGACCAGGTTGATTCCCGGAGTGCTCGGCAACGCCGGATCGCTCGTCGAGGAGTCCCACTCGGACGGGTTGCTGGAGGGGCCGGTCTACACCAAGCCGCCGCAGTGGCGAGGACGCGAGGTGCCGGAGATACTACGATCGGGCGATCACGGCCGGATCGCCCGGTGGCGGCGAGATCAGGCGCTGCTCCGTACGGCGTCGCGTCGGCCGGATCTGATCGCCGGACTGCCTGCCGGAAAACTCGACAAAAAAGACATTGCGCTGCTGGTGGCGGCCGGATTTCAACTGCCGGCCGGTGATGTGGCAGAGTAGTGGGGTTGCCGCAGACGGGCATGCGTGTCCGGCTGCGAGGATCCCGCCAGCGGGAAGGCATCGAACGTTGAGGCATCGAGCGTTCCGGCCCGGGATCAGAATCATCCATCCGCGCACCGCGAGACGGTGCGCCTTGAGTAGCCCAAGGATGCAGCGATGAACACGCTGGACGCTCTTGACGCCCAGTCGCAGCGGACCGACCTTCCGGACTTCCGCGCCGGTGACACGCTCAAGGTGCACGCCCGGGTCGTCGAAGGTAACCGTTCCCGGGTGCAGGTCTTCCAGGGCGTGGTGATCCGCAGGCAGGGTGCCGGCCTGCGGGAGACCTTCACTGTCCGCAAGATCAGCTTCGGTGTCGGAGTCGAGCGGACCTACCCGGTCAACAGCCCGGCCATCGACCGGATCGAGATGGTGACCCGTGGTGACGTCCGTCGCGCCAAGCTGTACTACCTGCGGGAACTCCGTGGCAAGGCCGCCAAGATCAAAGAAAAGCGGGAAAAGCAGGTCAGCTGAGCCCGCTGATCCCGGTTCCCGATCTCAGGACTGCCGCTGGGAGCTTTCGCCAACTACCCTTGCGGTAGTGACCGATGGGGAGCGCTACGTCCGCGGCGATCGTCGCGGCGGCGGGAGTCAACTGTGCTACCGCTCGTGGCGCCTGACGAGAGGCGCCGTGGGCGGTAGCGCCGTGTCTCGGGACCGGGGAGATGCGTAGCGTGTATCAACAAGGAGACCAGGATCAGTGGCAGCGGCGGGCCGCGTCGGGCGCGCGCTCGCAGCGCAACCGTCGGGACGGCCGGTCGGTGGCACGCCCGCGTCGGTCGGGCCGGTCCGGCATGCAGATGGTGCAGCGCAGGCGTCGGCAGATGCCACTGTGGCAGGAGTTGCCGCTGTTGCTGGTGGTGGCCTTCTGCCTGGCGGTATTGATCCGCTCCTTCCTGCTGCAGGCGTTCTTCATCCCGTCCGGCTCCATGGAGGACACGCTGCTGGTCGGTGACCGGGTGTTGGTCAACAAAGTTGTTTACGACGTCCGGGATCCGGTGCGCGGCGAGGTCATCGTCTTCCGGGGCACCAACGACTGGGCACCGGAGCCCACCGACGACCCGGACCTCGGTTTCGTCGCTAAACTCGGCCGCACCGTTGGCGATCTGGTCGGGGTTGGTCGACCGGGTGAGAAAGACTTCATCAAGCGGGTCATCGGCGTGCCGGGTGACCGGATTCGTTGCTGCGACGACCAGGGCCGGTTGACCGTCAACGACCAGCCGCTGGACGAGGCCGGCTACGTCCTGGAGGACTCGCCGCTGGACGTCCCACCGAGCCCAGGTGAGTGCCGATCCCGGCAGTTCGCTGAGGTCGTGGTTGAGCCTGGACAGCTGTTCGTGATGGGCGACCATCGACTGGTCTCACAGGACTCCCGCTGCCAGGGCCCGGTGCCGATCGACAACGTCATCGGTCGGGCCTTTGTGATCGTCTGGCCCCAGGACCGCTGGGACGGACTGTCCGTGCCGGACACCTTCGACAGCCTGCCGCCGACGGCTCCGACCCCGGCGGCGGTCGACCAGCCGGCGGACGTTCCGGAGACCTCCGGTGACCTGGTGATCGTGCTACCGGTGATGATTCCGCTACTTTTTGCTTCGCGCTCCGTGCCGCTGTTGCCAGCCAGACGTCGTAGGCTCCGGTTGTGATCGACGAGCAGACCGAGAAAAAGCCCAGTTCCTTCTGGCGCGAACTACCGATCCTGTTGGGTGTGGCGGTCCTCGTCGCGGTCCTGGTCCGGGCGTTCGTCCTGCAGACCTTCTACATTCCGTCGCCGTCGATGGAGCACACCCTCGACATCAACGACCGGGTGCTGGTCAACAAGGTCGTCTACCACTTCCGATCGCCCGAGCGCGGCGAGATCGTCGTGTTCCGGGCGCCACCGGAGTGGAGCAGCAACCCGGACGGCGAGGACTTCATCAAGCGGATCATCGGGGTCGGTGGAGACCGGGTCGAGTGCTGTGACGCCGAGGAGCGGTTGATCATCAACGGCCAGCCGCTGGACGAGCCGTACATCTACTCCGAGGGCGGGATCAGCGATCCCGCCGCGGTCGGTCCGTTCGACATCACCGTGCCGGAAGGACGGCTCTGGGTGATGGGCGACCATCGGTCGGCCTCGGGCGACTCGCTGGAGCACTGGGACCGCAGCGGCGACATCGACTACGCGACCATCTCCGAGGGCGCCGTGGTCGGCCGAGCGTTCACCGTCTTCTGGCCACTGGACCGGGCCACCTGGCTCACCGTGCCGGAGCCGTTCGAAACCGTTCCGAGTTCGGGACCGTGACCGGTCGGTCCACGCCAACCCGGACGGTGCGCTCGGCAGCGGCTGCGGCCACCTGTCGTGCCGGCCGGCTTGTTCTCCTACTCTGGTCGGATGACCGACGCGGAGCTGACGGTGGACCGCGCGCCGGAGCAGGCGCGCAACCGGTACGCGGCCCGGGTCCTGCTCGTCGACTCTGCGGGTCGTGTGTTGCTGCTACGCGGGTGCGATCCGGCCCGTCCCGGACACCGGTACTGGTTCACCCCCGGCGGTGGACTGGAGTCCGGCGAGAACCCGGTCGACGGCGCGGTCCGCGAGTTGGCCGAGGAGACCGGCCTGCGCGTGAAACCTACCGAGTTGGGCGCGCCGGTCTGGCGGGAAACCGTCGAGTTCCCGTTCGACGGCTGGTGGTACCGCCAGGAACAACACTTCTTCCTGCTGCGGGTGCCCAACTGGCAGGTCGACACAAGCGGGTTCGACGACATCGAACGCCGTACGATCGACGCCCATCGGTGGTGGTCGGTCGGTGAGCTCGCGACCACCCGGGAACGGGTCTATCCGCCGGAGCTGCCGACCCTGCTGCGCCGGCTGACGGGAGAGGCCGAACTGTGCTGACTCCACCGCGTACCGTGGTGCGTCGCGACGCCGGGCTCTATGCGTTGGAGCAGGCTCTGCGGCGGCGCGGGTTCGCCCATGTGGCCGGCGCTGACGAGGCCGGCCGGGGTGCGTGCGCCGGGCCGCTGGTGGCGGCCGCAGTGGTGCTCGCGCCGGGCCGCCGGGGCGAGATCGACGGACTGGCCGATTCGAAGTTGCTCACCCCGGCGGCGCGGGAGCGGGTCTACGCCTCGGTTCGTGACCGGGCACTCGCCCACCGGATCGTGGTCGTATCAGCCGACGAGATCGACCGTCGGGGCCTGCACGTGTGCAATCTCGCCGCGATGCGCCGGGCACTGGCCGGGCTCAGCCCCGCACCTGAGTACGTGTTGATCGACGGGTTCGGCGTTGACGGGCTCGGTGTGCCCGGGCTCGCGGTGTGGAAGGGCGACCGGGTGGCAGCTTGCGTGGCGGCGGCCAGTGTGCTCGCGAAGGTCACTCGGGACCGGTTGATGGTCGAGCTCGACGGGCGGTTCCCGGGTTACGGCTTCGCCGAGCACAAGGGCTACGCCACCGCCGAGCATCAGGCCGCGTTGAGTCGGCAGGGGCCGTGTGTCGAGCACCGGTTCTCGTACGTCAACGTGGCGGCCGCCTCGGGCCGGTCCGCGAGTCCACCCCGCTCCCGCCGACCGGCCGCTGAAGCTGGCCGGGCCGATGGAACCGGCTCGGCCGAGATCGGCATCCGTGAGCCGATGGGGCGTCCGGACCCCATCCGGGGTACCGTCGGCGTGGCGTTGGACGAGCAGCTTCGCCAACCGGCGCTACTGGGGAAAGATGTGGTCATGGAAGGCGGATGGCGATGAGCGCCGAGGATCTCGAGAAGTACGAGACAGAGATGGAGCTGCAGCTCTACCGGGAGTACCGCGACATCGTCCGCCAGTTTTCGTACGTCGTCGAGACCGAGCGTCGCTTCTACCTGGCGAACCAGGTCGACCTGCACGTGCGCAATTCTGACGGCGAGGTGTACTTCGAGGTCGAGATGCACGATGCCTGGGTGTGGGACATGTATCGTCCTGCCCGTTTCGTGAAGAACGTCAGAGTAATGACGTTCAAGGATGTAAATGTGGAAGAGTTGGACAAGCCGGAAATCTCACTACCGGCAGATTCCGGATTCAGCGGCTGACATCAATGGCCGGTCCATAGCAGATCGACTGCGGCGAGTTCCGTTTTCCACAGCTGAGCCAGCATCCACAGCCTGTCGTCCGCCCATCGAGGCCGTACCCCGGTCGGGTGCCAGCCTGTCGGCATGAGATTCCTGCTCCTGCCGATACTGGTCGCGGCGATCCTGTTCAGCACTGCGCCCGCAGTCCCCGCCACGGTGTCGGTCGCCGCTGCCAAACCACAACCGACCGGGTCCGCGCGCCCAGCCGCAGACCCGCGTTTCCACCTGCCACTGGCCGGCGCCGTCATGCTGAGCCGCCGATTCGACCCGCCCCCGGTGCCCTGGGGGCGCGGACACCGGGGCGTCGATCTCACCGCTGACGTCGGTGCCACCGTGTACACCGCCGGAGCCGGTACGGTCAGCCACTCCGGTCGGATCGTCGACCGGGGCGTGGTCAGCATCAGCCACCCGGGTGGATTCAGGACCACATACGAACCCGTGGACGGCTGGCTCGCTGTCGGCACTGCGGTCAGCGCCGGCCGTCCGATCGGCGCCGTCACCGAAGGCCATCCAGGCTGTCCTGCCGACGCGTGCCTGCACTGGGGCCTGCGGCTGACGGACGGCAGCTACCTCGATCCGTTGCTGTTGCTCGGCAACGGACGTGTCCGCCTGCTGCCGCTCGGGTCAGCCGGCCCGGTGTAGCAGCGCGGGCAGCAGCTCCGCGAGCCGGTCGTAGTCTGCTGCCCGGTTGTAGACCTGAGCGCAGATTCGCAACCACGCCCGATCGGACCACCAGGCGACCGACACCTCAGTGGCCAGGTCGTCGGCGATCCGACGACGCAGCGCGGCCGCTGCGACAGCGCTGTCGGCCACGCCGGTCGGTAGCGGGACCAGGCGCATGGCCAGCTGGGCCGAATCCGGTCGGTGCGGATCGGGTACCGGCAGCCGCTGCGGCGGGACCCCTAGCGCGTCGGCGATGGTCCGCTGGCCGTAACCGACCAGTGCGGCGTTGTGCGCTCGGACCCGGTCCAGGCCGAGGCTGCGCAACGCGTACAGGCCAGCCGGCGCAGCCAGCCACGCGGTGTAGTCGCGGGTGCCCTGCCACTCCACCCGCGACGGGAACCCGGATTCCTGCTCCCAGGAGACTCCCAGCGGCTCAAGCCGTTCCCGCCATCGGGGCGCGACCGTCAGCAGCGCCGTGCCGCGCGGCGCGAACGCCCACTTGTGCAGGTTGCCCACCCAGAAGTCGGCGCCGATCCGGTCGACCTCGACCGCCAGCATCCCCGGTACGTGGGCGGCGTCGACCAGGACCGGTACGCCGGCGTCACGGGCCACCGGGACCAGCTCGGCGACCGGAAACACCTGCGCGGTCGACGAGGTGACCTGGTCGACCACGAGTAGTCGGGTCCGGCCCGGCCGGAGCGCGGCGCGCAGCCGCTCGACGACCTCCTCGGCCGGTGCCCCCAGCGGCACCGCTACGACTCGTACCGTCGCGCCAGTACGCCGGCACTCCCGCTCGACCGAGAGCGCGACCGCGCCATACCCGTGGTCGGTCAACAGCACCTCGTCACCGCTACCCAGACGCAGCGTCTGCAGCACGGTAGCGGCGGCGACGGTGATGTTGTCGACCAGTGCGGCGCATTCCGGGTCGGCGCCGAGGAAAGCGGCCAGATGGCGGCGGGTGTGGCCGATCCGATCCAGCAGACCCTGGGTGAAGAACCGCGGCGGGTCGGCCTCCATCTCGTCGCGTAGCCGCTGCTGCACCCGCTGTACCGAGACCGGGACCGCGCCGAACGCGCCGTGGTTGAGGTGGGTGACCGCTGGGTCGAGGGAGAACAGCATCCGTGCGCCGGGTAGCGGTTCGGGTGGGGCCAGGCCGCCGCTCATCAGATGCCTTCCGTGGATACTCCGGCCGTCCGGCCGGGGAGGAAACGGACTCCTGCGGAGCAGGACAGGGGAAGTCGATTCGTCGCCGAGGCGGATCGACGTCCAGTACCCGCGCGCCAGGGCACCCGGCGTGCGGACAGGTGTGCTAACGAGGCGTTGCCCTTCCGACGACAACCAAGCCGGTCGGCCTACCTCCGGGCTGGTGGGAAGTAACGTCTGTGGAGTCTGTGTAAGACCGATGGGCGGTACTCTGTCCCTTGCCGTTGATTCGGGTCGGCTGTGGTCGGCGAAGCAGGGAACTCGACCCGTGAGGGTCGAATCTCCCTGCTTCAGCAGGGGGGAGATGCCAACGGCACATTCTAGGCGAGCCGTCTCGGCCCGGTCCGGCGAGCGGCCCCTCCCCGGGCCGGCAGCCTCAGGCCCGCGGATGTGCCTGCCGGTACGCCGCCCGCAATCGCTCCACCGACACGTGGGTGTAGAGCTGGGTGCTGGCCAGCGAGGCGTGCCCGAGCAACTCCTGGACCGACCGCAGGTCGGCGCCACCCTCCAACAGGTGGGTGGCCGCCGAGTGGCGCAGTCCGTGCGGGGTGACGCGGGGTAAGCCCGCGTCGCGGGCAGCCGCGGCGACGATCCGGCGCACCACCGTGGCCTGGAGCCGGCCACCCTTCGCGCCGAGCAGTAGCGCCCCGCCGGAGCGGGGCGACTCGAGCGTCGGTCGCCCCCGGGCCAGCCAGTCGTGGATTGCCGCCCCGGCCGGCACCCCGTACGGCACGGTCCGCTCCCGGCCGCCCTTGCCCAGCACCCGGAGTACCCGTCGGCCCGGGTCGAGGTCGGCGAGGTCGAGCCCGCAGAGTTCGCTCACCCGGACCCCGGTCGCGTACAGCAGCTCCAGGACCAGCCGGTCGCGCAGCCGCAGCGGGCCGTCCGGACCGGTGCCGGTCGGTTCCCGGGTCTGTTTCCCGGCCGGCTGAGCCTCCGAGTCGGTGCCGTCGCCGTCCGGCATCAGCTGCGCGGCCTGCTCGACCCGCAGCACCGCCGGCAGCGTCCGGTGCGGTCGAGGGCTGGCCAGCGCCGCACCGGGATCGGCTCTGGTCAATCCGGTTCGGTGCGCCCAGCCGCTGAAGGCACGGGCGGCCGCCGCCCGCCGGGCCAGCGTGGCGCGGGCGGCGCCGAACGTCCGTTGCCGAGCCAGCCAGCTGCGCAACACCGTGATGTCGAGTCCGGCGGGTGAGTAGACCCCCATCCGGGCGGCGTGGTCGAGTAGCGACACGACGTCACCGACGTACGCCCGTACGGTGTGGGCCGAACGGTTGTCGACCAGAGCGAGGTGCCGCGCGAAGGCGTCCACGGCGTCGCGCAGGCCGGACGGCAACCCGGCGTGCCGCGCGGCGGTGCCCCGGCTGCCGTCGTCGCTCATCCCCCGACCGTCGGCCCGGCGGCCTGATCGGTCAAGTCGCCACGCCGACCGACCCCGGTGGCGGACCGGGGCGGCAACCGGTAACGCCCATCCGCGCCGGTGAGCAGGCCTCGGGCCTGCAGAGCGGAGACCTTACGCATGGCGGTGCGGATGTCGACGCCGGCTCGGCCGGCCAGCTCGTCCAGGTCGACCGAGCCACGGCCGGGAACCGCTTCCAGGACCCGCGCCGCCTGGGGGTCGAGCGAGTCACGGGGACGCTCGGGCCCGCGTGGTGGTGGTGCGAGGTCGATACCGATCCGGCCGATCTCCTCCTGCACGTGGGCGACCCCGGCGACGAGCCGGGCCTGCGGGTGGTCGCGCAGAATCTCGTGACAGCCGACCGACACGGCGGAGGTGATCGGCCCCGGCACCACCATGGTCGCCCGGCCCAGGGCCAACGCGCGCCGGACTGTCTGGGCGGCTCCGCTACGGGCACCGGCCTCGACCAGCACGGTCCCGGCCGTCGCGGCGGCTATCAACCGGTTGCGGGTGAGGAACCGGTGCCGCAGCGGCTCGGCGCCGGGCAGCCACTCACTGACCAGCAGCCCGGACTCGGCGATCTGGTCGAACATCGCGGTGTTGCCGGCGGGGTACGGCCGGTCGATCCCGCAGGCCAGCACCGCTACCGTGCAGCCGCCAGCGGCGAGCGCACCGCGATGGGCGCAGGCGTCGATGCCGTACGCACCTCCGGAGACGATCGTCCAACCCTGCTCGGCAAGGCCGTGGCCGAACTCCATGCTGACGTGACGTCCGTACTCGCTGGGTGCCCGGGAACCGACCACGGCGACCGAACGGGCCAGCGCCTCGGCGAGCGGCCGTGGCCCGCGTACCCACATGGCCAGCGGTGGCGCACCGTCGCGGGAACCCCGGTAACCGGCACCGCCCGACCCGCCGCCGGGGCGACGGGCCAGCCGGGTCAGGTCCTCGACCTGGCGCGGCCAGTCCGGATCCTCCGGCGTCACCAGCCGGGCGCTGACCCGCGCCGCCCGGTCGAGAGCGGCGGCGGCCACCTGCAGCGGATCGGCGGTCGCCAGCCGCGCGGAGCTCGCCGTCCGGGTCGGTTCGTCCGGACTCCACCCGCTGCGTAGCCGGGCCAGCGCCTCGACCGGACCGACCGCCGCCACGAGCCGGTGAACGGCTTCGTTTCCGGGCTCGGCGAGCCAGGTCAACGCGATCCGGGCCAGCCGGCTGCCGGCCGGTTCGGTGCCCGGCATCACAGCTCGCCCGTCCGCAGCTGGATGGCTTCGTCGATGTCGGTCGAGTCCGGCCGGGACCGTCCGTCCAGGTCCGCGATTGACCAGGCGAGTCGCAGAATGCGGTCGAAGCCGCGGGCGGAGATCGCCCCGACGTCCAGCCGCCGCCGCAGTGCGGCGGTCTCGCCGGCGGCCAGCCGCCACGGCGGGCGTCGTAACGCGGGCCCGGGGACCACCGAGTTGGTCCGCCAGCCCTGGCCGGCCCAGCGCTGCCGGGCGGCCTCACGGGCGGCGGCCACCCGGGCGGCCACCGTCGCGGTCGGTTCCGCCGGCGGCTGGTTCGTCATCAGGTCCACGGCCCGCAGCGCGGTGAGGCTCACCTGCAGGTCGATGCGATCCATCAGGGGACCGGACAGCCGGTTGCGGTAGCGGCGCCGTACCACGGGCGGGCACTCGCAGAACTGATCGCCCGCCGGCCGGGCGCACGGGCACGGATTGGCCGCGAGCACGAGCTGGCACCGGGCGGGGTACTCGGTGACCCCCAGGGCACGGGTGATCAGCACCCGCCCCTTCTCCAGCGGCTGCCGCAACGAATCCAGCACCCGGCTGTGGAACTCGGGTGCCTCGTCGAGGAACAGGACACCATGATGGGCCAGTGAGACCGCGCCGGGGCGGGCCAGCCCGGAACCGCCGCCGACCAGCGATGCGACGGTCGCCGAGTGGTGCGGGGCCTGGAACGGCGGTCGGCGTAGCAGGGCGCTGCCCGGTGGCAGCACTCCGGCGATCGAGTGCAGCGCGGAGACCTCCAGCGCCGCCGTGTCGTCCAACGGCGGCAGCAGACCGGGGAGCCGTTCCGCCAGCATGGTCTTGCCGGCACCGGGCGGCCCGATCAGCGCCAGGTGGTGGCAGCCGGCGGCGGCGATCTCCAGGGCCCGCTTGCCGAACGCCTGCCCGGCGACGTCGGCGAGGTCCGGACCGGCCTGGACGACGCCTGGCTTCGGTGGCGGGGGATCGAGCAGCTCGTCGGCGCCGCGGATGAACGCGATCAGCCGGTGCAGCGTGTCGACGGCCTTGACCCGCACCCCCGGCACCACCGCCGCCTCGGCCGCGTTGGCGGCCGGCACCACCACCTGGGTCACCCCGGCCCGGGCCGCTGCCACCACCATGGGCAGCAGGCCGCGCACCGGCCGTACCGTGCCGTCCAGGCCCAACTCGCCGAGCAGCGCCACACCGTCGACCGGGGCAAGCGGCAGCTCTCCGGTGCCGCCGAGCAACGCGGTGGCCACTGCGAGATCGAACCCCGAACCGATCTTGGGCAGCGTCGCCGGTAGCAGGTTGACGGTGATCCGCCGGCTCGGCCAGTGCTGCCCGGAGTTGACGATCGCGGCGCGTACCCGGTCCCGTGCCTCGTGCAGGGTGGTGTCCGGCAACCCCGAGATGATCACTGCGGGGAGCCCGGCGGCGAGGTCGGCCTCCACCTCCACGAGATGCCCGGTGACGCCGACCAGGCCGACGCAGAGCGCCTTCGCGTAGCTCATCGTCCGGTCTCCAGCGGTCGGTCGTCCTCCGTGGATGGTGGTGGTCGGTCGTCGGCGCGCGGCGGGCGATGGATGTCGTTTCTCATGGCACGACGGTGGCTGTCCACGACCGGGCCGCCGGGCCGGGCAGGGGCGCGCCTGTGGACGAAGGTCCCGCTGTGGACAACGCGGCAACCGGTTGACGCCGGCTGCTAGGCGGCGGCTGCCGGGCGACGCCGACGGGTCGGGCGATGCTGGTCAGAAGGCCGCCGTCAGGCGCCGGACCTGGGCCGCGCCGGACCGACCGACGGTCACGCAGATCAGATCGAATCGCACCGGCCGCCGGCCATGTCCCGGGTTGGCGGCCAGCCAGCCAGCGGCCAGCCGGCGGATCCGCCGGGCCTTGGCTGCGGTGACCGCTTCCTCCGGCGCGCCGTAGCGGTCACTGCGTCGGGTCTTCACTTCGCAGAACACGATGGTGTCGGCGTGCCGGGCGATGATGTCGATCTCGCCGGCCGCACAGCGCCAGTTGCGTTCGATGACGATGAGCCCGGCGTCAACGAGGTGCCGTACCGCACAGCGTTCGCCGTAGGCGCCGACGGCCTGCCTGATGTTGGTCATGTCCGGCAAAGTGCCCGGCGGTGCTGGCTCACGCCCGGTGCGGTACGCCGTGGTTGTGGACGGCGGGCTTGCTGTGGATGCCGCGAGGGCACCGGCCGCCGACCTGCTAGCGCCGGTCTACCAGCACCGGTACAAGATCGCCCGAGAGGTCAGTGGAGCGGACCCGAGTGGCGGCGGCGGTTGCGGTGACATACGGTCCCTGTCCGTGGACCCGAACCGAAACTATCCGGACGACCCCGATCCCCGGTGGTACTCCGAGCGCACCTACGTCGATCCGTCCTGGCAATCCACCGAGTCGAGCAGCGACCGCTTCGGTGACGATCCGTTCGGCGGCACCAGCCGGTACGCCAGTGGCGACAGCACCGGTGAACTGCGGGCAGCCCGGGCTGCCCGGGCGGATACGACGGAAGGTGGCCGGCGGCGCGCGGCGCCGGAACCGGCGTCGGCACCGCCGTTTGCTCCGCCGGCGTCGGCACTGCCCGGACCGGCGAGCGGTCCACCGTTCGCGACCCCGGAGCCCCGGCCGGAGCCGGGTCCAACGGTCGATGCCGGCCGCCGGTCCGAGTCCGCAAGGCGGCCCGACCCCGGTCGGCGGTCCGACCCGGCGCGGCCGGACGAGTCGGCTAGTTCGGTCGACATTCCCACCGGGCTCATGCCGCCGGTCACCCCCCGTCCGGCCGGTGATCCACCGTCGATGGGGGAGTACGGCGGCCGGCGGGCACCGGTGGGCAGCGTAGTCAGCGACGGGGTGTACCGCAGTCGACGTCCTGCGCTGGGGATCCTGTTCGCCGTCCTGGTGATGATCTTCGAGGTGCCGGCGTTGCGGCTGTTGCTGGACGGAGCGCTGGCCGATCCGGCCGAGGTCGGCGCGGTGGTCGCCGGTACGGCGCTGATGATCGGACTGCCCGCGTTCGGTATCGGTCTCTACGCGCTGGCCACCGGGGCGACCAAGGTGGGTTCCCCGGTCGAGGCGTGGCTGCGTCCACCGACCGCGCATCTGCTGGTCGGCCTGCTGCTGTTCGTGGTGGCCGGACTCGCGGGCTGAACCATGCGGGCTGGCCGGGTCGTGACCCGGCGCAGGGCGTACACTTGACAACCGGCGACCGCCTCGTGCGGTCGACCTCGCGCGCCCTTCTCCCCGGCGACAGCCGTGGGGGCGACGGTCCCCTGGTCCTGATCATTCAGGCCCACCATGACCGCCGACCGGGCGCCAGGACGCCCGGCCGCCGGCCGGCGTGACAACCAGGGACGTACAGGGAGAAGACACCATGGCCGTGGTGACCATGCGTCAGCTGCTGGAGAGCGGTGTGCACTTCGGGCACCAGACCCGGCGCTGGAATCCGAAGATGAAGCGGTTCATCTTCACTGAGCGTAACGGCATTTACATCATCGACCTGCGCCAGACCCTCGACTACATCGAGAAGGCGTACACCTTCGTCCGTAACACGGTGGCCGACGGCGGCAACATCCTGTTCGTCGGGACCAAGAAGCAGGCGCAGGAGGCCATCGCCGAGCAGGCGACCCGGGTCGGTCAGCCGTACGTCAACCACCGCTGGCTCGGCGGCATGCTGACCAACTTCCAGACGGTGTACAAGCGACTGCAGCGGATGAAGGAGCTGGAGGCGCTGGACCTGACCGGCACCGCGCAGGGCTACACCAAGAAGGAGACCCTGCAGCTGTCCCGGGAGAAGGACAAGCTCAGCCGTACGCTCGGCGGCCTGCGGGACATGCAGAAGGTGCCGGCGGCGATCTGGGTCGTCGACACGAAGAAGGAGCACATCGCCGTCGACGAGGCCCGCAAGCTGGGCATTCCGGTGATCGCGGTGCTCGACACCAACTGTGACCCGGACGAGGTCGATTTCCCGATCCCGGGCAACGACGACGCGATCCGCTCCGCCGAGCTGCTCACCCGGGTCGTCGCGACCGCCGTGGCGGATGGTCTGATTGCCCGTTCCGGCAAGTCGCGTGGTGCCGAGGAGAAGCCGGAGCCGGGCGCCGTGGCCACCGACGAGCCGCTGCCCGAGTGGGAGCGCGAGCTGCTTGAGGGGCCGGCCAACAAGGAGAACGAGCCCTCGGCCGGCAAGGAAAACGAGCCCGCTGCCGCCGCTGCGGAATGACGACCACCCAAGCCGTCTGACGAGACTGAAGAGAGAGTCATGTCCAACTTCACCGCCGCGGACGTCAAGAAGCTCCGCGACCTCACCGGCGCCGGCATGATGGACTGCAAGAAGGCGCTGCAGGAGGCCGAGGGCGACTTCGACAAGGCCGTCGAGATTCTGCGGATCAAGGGTGCCAAGGACGTCGGCAAGCGGGCCGGCCGCACCGCCGCGAACGGCTTGGTGGCCCACGCCGGGTCGGCGCTGCTGGAGCTCAACTGCGAGACCGACTTCGTCGCGAAGAACACCGACTTCATCGATTTCGCGCAGTTGCTGGTCGAGCACGGCGAGCAGATCAAGGCCACCGACGCGGAGGCGCTGCTCAGCTCCACCCTGCCGGACGGTCGGCCGGTCGCCGACGCGGTTCAGGAACAGTCCGCCAAGATCGGCGAGAAGCTGGTGCTCAACCGGTTCGCCCGGCTCGACGGCACCGTCACGGTCTATCTGCACCGCAAGGCGCAGGACCTGCCGCCGCAGGTGGGCGTCCTGGTGGCGTACTCCGGCAAGGAGGACGAGGCGGCCGACGCCGACGCCCGCGGTGTGGCGATGCAGATCGCCGCGATGCGGCCGCGCTTCCTCACCCGTGAGGAGGTGCCGGCGGAGACGGTCGAGTCGGAGCGCCGGATCGCCGAGCAGACGGCCCGCGAGGAGGGCAAGCCGGAGGCGGCCATGCTGAAGATCATCGAGGGCCGGGTGAACGCCTTTTTCAAGGACTTCGTCCTGCTGGAGCAGGCCTCGGTGGCGGACAACAAGAAGACGGTCAAGAAGGTGCTGGCCGAGGCCGGCATCGATGTGACCGGGTTCGTCCGGTTCGAGGTCGGCCAGGCCTGACCCGGTCCGGGCCGGGTGTCGGCGCGTCGGCCGGTCGGCGGCCGCGCAGGCAGGTCCCCGGTGAGGATCGAGACGATCGATCGACAGAGGAGGCCGTTGGTGTACGTGACAGGCACCACGGCCTCCTCGTTCCGTAGTGTGGGCACGAGGGTGAGTACGGCGGCGCTGAGGGCAGCTAACGAAGGGCGGGTCGGATGACGCAGGTAATGAGTGGACACACGCTGGCGGCGGACGACCCGACCGCGCCCCCACCCGGTCGGTCCCGGCGGGTGGTGCTGAAACTGTCCGGAGAGGTATTCGGCGGCGGAGCGATCGGCGTCGATCCGGATGTGGTGCAGGACATCGCCCGGCAGATCGCCACTGTCTCCCGGCTCGGGGTCCAGGTTTCGGTGGTGGTCGGCGGCGGTAACTTCTTCCGCGGTGCCGAGCTGCAGAAGCGCGGTATGGACCGGGCCCGAGCCGACTACATGGGCATGCTGGGCACTGTGATGAACTGCCTGGCCCTGCAGGACTTCCTGGAGAAGGAAGGCGTCGAGACCCGGGTGCAGAGCGCCATCACGATGGCCCAGGTCGCGGAGCCGTACATCCCGCTGCGGGCGATCCGGCACCTGGAAAAGGGCCGTGTGGTGATCTTTGGCGCGGGCGCCGGTATGCCGTACTTCTCCACCGACACCGTCTCGGCGCAGCGTGCCCTGGAGATCCACGCCGACGTGGTGCTGATGAGCAAGAACGGCGTGGACGGGGTGTACACCGCCGATCCACGGACCGACCCGACCGCCAGCAAGCTCGACACGGTGACCTTCGCCGAGGCGCTGCGGCGCGGGCTGCGGGTCGCCGACGCCGCCGCGTTCAGCCTCTGCATGGACAACGACCTGCCGATGTTGGTCTTCGGCGCGCAGGGCGACGACACGATCGTGCGCGCAGTCGCCGGCGAGCGCATCGGTACCTTGATCACGACCTAACCGGCCGGACCGTGCGGCGGATCCGTACCGGCAGGTGCCAGCAGGGACACCGGACCATCAGAAGGAGGCGACGGAACAGGTGATCGAGGAGACTCTGCTCGAAGCAGAGGAGAAGATGGAGCGCGCCGTCGAGCACGCCAAGGAGGAGTTGGGCGCGATCAGGACCGGTCGGGCCACTCCGGCGATGTTTTCCCGCATCGTGCTTGACTACTACGGAACCCCGACGCCGATCACCCAGATGGCATCCGTCGGGGTGCCCGAGCCGCGGATGGCCATCGTCAAGCCGTACGACATGTCGCAGCTCGCCGCGATGGAGAAGGCGATCCGCGACTCGGACCTCGGAGTCAACCCCAACAACGAGGGGACCCAGCTCCGGATCCTGCTGCCGCAGATGACCGAGGACCGCCGGCGAGAGATGATCAAGGTGGCGCGCGGCAAGGGCGAGGACGCCAAGGTCGCCATCCGCAACGTCCGTCGCAAGGCCAAGGAAGAACTCGACCGCATCGTCAAGGACGGCGAGGCCGGCGAGGACGAGGGACGCCGGGCCGAGAAGGAACTGGACGATCTCACCCACCGGTACGTGTCCAGCGTCGACGATCTGGTCAAACACAAGGAAACCGAGCTGCTCGAGGTCTGATGTCCTACCCCGAGACCGCTGGCGGCGATCAACCGGACGCTCGAACGAGGGCGCGGCACCCCGGCGCCGCGCCCGAACCGTCAGCTCCGGAGACCCGTAACGGCCACCCGCTGGCCGAGCGGTCCCAGCCGTACGGCGGCCCGAACGGAGTGCCCGGCGCCGGTTACGGTACCGCCGGTTACGGGGGCGCCGCGTACGGGGGTGCGGCCCATGGCGGTCCCCTCCCCACTGGGCCGTACACCGGTACCGGGGATTTCCCGAATGCCGGTTCCCACCTCGGCAACGGCGGTCTGCCCCAAGCCGGCGCGCCGACCGGCAACGGTCACTGGTCGACCGGGTACCGGGACGGCGAGCAGACAGAGCCGTCGACGGACCCGGACCCGCAGGTCGGGCCCGACAGCTCGGCAGCGCGTCGGCGGGCCGGCGCGCGACGCCGTCGATCCGGCCGGTCTGGTCCGGCCCGGCCGGCGACCGAGCGCTCCGACCCGGATCAGCCGCTGCCGGAGCCGACCGGCTCTCGTCGGGCCGGTCAGAATCCGTCCGGCGAAACCGGGAACGCATCGCCGGCTGCCGACCGTCGGCCGTCAGCCGGTCGAGATCTGCCGGCCGCCATCGGCGTCGGCCTCGGGCTGGTCGTCGTGGTGCTCGGTTCGTTGTTCCTGTGGCGGCCAGCCTTCCTGGTCGTCCTGCTGGCCGCCGTCAGCCTGGGCACCTGGGAGATGATCCGAGCGGTGCGCACCAGCGGCGCCCGCCCGCCGATGACCCCGTTGCTTGCCGGTGGCGCGCTGATGTCCGTGCTGGCCTGGCGGATCGGCCCGGATGCTCTGGCGCTCGGGCTGCTGGTGACGGTCCTGGCGATGCTGATCTGGCGGCTGGGCGACGGACCGTCCGGGTATCAGCGGGACGCGGCCACGGCCACGCTGATCACGGTCTACGTCCCGTTTCTGGGCGGTTTCGCCGCGTTGCTGGCCAGTCGGCCGGACGGCGACCTGCAGATTCTGGTCACCCTGGCCGCGGTGATCCTCTCCGATACCGGTGGCTATGCCGCTGGCGTCTTCTACGGCAGGCACCGGATGGCACCGACGATCAGCCCGAAGAAGTCCTGGGAAGGCTTCGCCGGGTCGGTGGCCGCCGCCGGGATCGGCAGCGCGGTGCTGCTGTTTCTGTTGCTCGACGTCATGCCGCTGTGGGGGGCGCTGTTCGGCGTGGCGGTGTCGGTCGCGGCTGTGCTGGGGGACCTCGGCGAGTCCATGCTCAAGCGGGATCTCGGGGTCAAGGACATGAGCAACCTGCTACCCGGACACGGCGGGCTGATGGACCGGCTCGACTCGATCCTGTTCGCGTTGCCGGTCTCCTACCTCGTGCTGTCGTTGATCGCGTTGGCCGGCTGAGCGGTCGTTCAGAAGGGGGTGGCCGGTCGATTCGCCCACCGTGGCGAGCTGGCCACGGCGGGATCGTGGGAGACTGGTCCTGCCATGAGAAGTCTGCCACTGACCCCGAGCCGTCCGGTGACCGCCGCGTCCGACGGTCGCCCCGCCCTGCCGCCCCAGCACCTGGCCGATCTCGATCTCGGCCAGCGGCAGACGCTGCTGGCCGGGCTCGGCCAGCCCGCGTACCGGGCGAAGCAGATCTCGACGCACTACTTCGGCCGGCTGACCCGGGACCCGCAGGCGATGACGGATCTGCCGGCCGCCGCCCGGGCCGGGGTCGCCGAGCGGCTGTTGCCGACCCTGCTCACTCCGGTGCGCGAAGACGCGTGTGACAGCGGTGCCACCCGCAAGGCGCTCTGGCGGTTGCACGACGGAGCCCTGGTGGAGAGCGTGTTGATGGGTTACCCGGACCGGGTGACCGTCTGCGTGTCCAGCCAGGCCGGGTGCGGGATGGCCTGTCCGTTCTGCGCCACCGGTCAGGCCGGGCTGACCCGAAACCTGTCCACCGCGGAGATCATCGACCAGGTCGTCCACCTCGCGGGAGTAGCCGCGGCGGGTGGCGTCACCGGGTCACCGCCCCGGCTGTCGCACGTCGTCTTCATGGGGATGGGCGAACCGTTGGCCAACTACGGCCGGGTGATCGCCGCCGTCCGCCGGCTCTGCGCGCCACCACCGGAAGGGCTGGGCCTGTCGCAGCGGCATGTGACCGTCTCGACCGTCGGACTGGTGCCGGCGATGCGCCGTCTCGCCGGGGAAGACCTATCGGTAACTCTTGCGCTGTCGTTGCATGCGCCCGATGATGATCTGCGCGACGAACTCGTGCCAGTCAACCAACGGTGGAAGGTCGCCGAAGTCCTGGACGCCGCGTGGGAATACGCGGACCGTACAGGTCGGCGGGTGTCCATCGAGTACGCGATGATCCGGGATGTGAACGACCAGCCATGGCGAGCCGATCTGCTGGGTCGATTGCTGGCTGGTCGCATGGCCCATGTGAATCTTATTCCGCTCAATCCGACTCCGGGCAGTCGTTGGGACGCCAGTCCCAAGCCGATCGAGCGGGAATTCGTTCGTCGGCTGCGTACAGCCGGCGTCGCGGTGACCGTCCGCGACACCCGGGGCCGGGAGATCGACGGAGCATGCGGGCAGCTCGTGGCCGCTGAGACGGCGTCGTGAGCTACCGGTGTGATCAGCGAGTGAATCAGGAGACGTAGTGGCGAGTCAGGGACAGCGCTTCCGGCGCCGGGCGCTTCGTCGGGGCTACAAGGTCGACGAAGTGGATGCCTTCCTCGACCGTGTCGAGGCCACACTCGCCGGCGAGCCGGTGGGGTCACCGGTTTCCGCACAGGAAGTGCACGATGTCGTATTCAGAGTCCGGTTCAACGGCTACGACGAATGGCAGGTCGACCTGCACCTGGACCGGGTGGAACGACAGCTGACCGAGCTGGAGGAGCGTGGCCCAGCCGGTCGTGGCGCGGACACCCGTGCCGGCCGCCCCGACCGGCTGACCCCGGCCGGGCGTGACGATCGTCCCGTGCCGTCGGCCGCCGCCGCGCTGCCGCCGCGGCCGATGCCCGGTCAGCCGGGGCCGATGCCCGGTCAGCCGGGGCCGATGCCCGGTCAGCCGGGGCCGGCCCCCGATCCGTACGGCCACTACGCCGACCAGCCGACCGGCAGTTACGGCCGCTACGAGGACCCCCGGGGCAGCTACCCGCCGGGAGCTCCGGCAGGCGGCCCGCCGGTCCCGGCACCGGGCGGGCCGCACCGCGGCTTCGGTCCCGGCCCGGACGGTCGGTTCGACGGCTTCGAGCAGGGCCGGCATGGCAAGGCCGACATGACGGCCGAGGTCTACTTCCCGGATCGGCGATCTGGCCCGTCCGGTCCGCCGCCAGGTGGACACCCCGGCCATCCCGGCATGGGTGGTTCCCCCGGCGGCCACCCTGGGATGGCTGGCGGCCACCCCGGCATGGGCGGCCCTCCCGGCGGTGGCCACCAGGGCATGGCGGGCGGCCGCCCGGCGATGCCGGGTCAGCCAGGCGTCGCCGGCTACCCGGGTGGGCCGGGCAGCCCCGGCCACCTGCCGGGCGGACCGGCGGGACCGTCCGGTGGTGGCAGCCTGCAGCGGGTGGACCAGATCCGGCGGACCTTCCAGGTCCGCCGGTTCGGCAGCGGCTACGACCCGGCGCAGGTGGACCGGCTGTTCGAGGAACTCCTTACCGCGATGGCCGGCCGGGGACCGATGCCGGTGGACACGGCGGAACTCGACACGGTGCAGTTCGGGCTGGTCACCGGCGGCTACTTCGAGGCCGAGGTCGACGCCGCACTGAAGGAGGTACAGGACATCCTGCAGCGCGGCCGGTGACCGCCGGCTGCGGCCGCCCTTGGCTGGATCAGCGCCAGCGGTCAGGCGCCGGATCAGCGCCAGCGGTGCGGCCCGGGCCCGGTCAGGAACGCAAGCCGTTGCGTCGTAGCACGGCGTCGCCGACAACGATGGCCAGCAGTCCAACGGCCAGGCCGATCAGCCAGATGTCCTCGACGCGGCCCTCATGGTTGCCGATCAGCATGGAGAGCAACACCAACGCTGAAACGACAGCACCGATCCGCCCCAACTTGCGATGGCCCGGCTTGTGCTGGTCGGGTGAGGTCACCGGCTCGGTTCCGGCCACGGCTGGTCCTCCTCTCGAACCGGCCCGTTCCGATGAACGGAGCCCGGTCACTCGCATGGATCCCGCCCAGTCTGGCATGGTGCCGGCGGGCGCGGCATCGCGACCCCGCCGTGGGACCCGTGCGGGAGCTGGTGGATCCGGACGTCGCCAGCCGGGGCGACTGCTGCCTCCGGTAGCGTTTCCGGCGTACACATCGCTTGTGACCGAGGGGGTCTGTACGGTGCGACTGACGGGAACCGGGCACGCCAGTATGCGGATCGACACGGCTGCGGGCAGCATCCTGTGCGACCCGTGGGTCAACCCGGCCTACTTCGCCTCATGGTTTCCCTTTCCGGACAACTCCCAGTTGGACTGGGAATCCCTCGGACAGGTCGACTATCTGTACGTCTCCCACCTGCACCGGGACCATTTCGACGCGGCGCACCTCAAGCACTTCGTGTCGAAGAAGGCGACCGTGCTGCTGCCCGAGTACCCCACCTCGGAGCTGGAGGACGAGCTGCGTGAGCTCGGCTTCACCAGCTTTCTACGGACAAAGACCAACGAGGTGGTCGAGCTGGACGGCGGCCTCAACGTCATGATCCAGGCGTTGACCAGCCCGACCGACGGCCCGATCGGTGACTCGTCGTTGTGGGTCGAACACGACGGCATCCGACTGCTCAACCAGAACGACGCCCGTCCCACCGATCTGTCGGTCTTCGCCGCACTCGGCCACGTGCACGCCCACCTGCTGCAGTTCTCCGGCGCCATCTGGTACCCGATGGTCTACGAGCTGCCCACCAACGCCAAGACCGCCTTCGGCAAGCAGAAACGGGAGCGCCAGTTCGATCGCACCTGGCGGTACATCGATGATCTAAAGGCATCGTACGTCTTTCCGATCGCCGGGCCGCCCTGCTTCCTCGACGACGCGCTGTGGCAGTTCAACGACATCCACGGCGACGAGGGCAACATCTTCCCCGACCAGCAGGTCTTCCTGTCCGAGTACACAAAGGTCGGCGGCACCAACGGAGTGGTGCTCCTGCCCGGTTCGGTCGCCGAGGTCACCGCCGACGACTGCCGCACCACGCACCCGCAGCCGGTCGACGAGTTCTTCGCCAACAAGCAGGCCCACCTGGTTGAGATGCGGGAGCGCAAGCGCCCGGTCATCGAGGCCGAGAAGGCCTCCTGGCGGCACCCGGAGATTGACGTACTGGGCGAGATGAAACGTCGTATCGAGCCGTTGCTGGAGGAGTCGGTCTACCTGGCCAAAGGGGTCGGCGGCCCGGTCCGGTTCGACCTGGTCGACTACGACGGCGAGTCGGTCGAGTCGATCGTGGTGGACTTCCCCGGCAAGCAGGTGCGGCCGTACGCCGACGAGAAGGTCCGCTACCGGTTCCGCACCGACCGGGCACTGGTGGAGCACCTGCTGCACACCGGCGAGGTCGACTGGGTCAACTCGCTCTTCCTGTCCTGCCGGTTCTCCGCCGCGCGGATCGGCCAGTACAACGAGTTCGTCTACGCCTTTTTCAAGTGCCTGTCCACTGAGCGGCTGCAGTACGCCGAGGGCTGGTACGCCGAGCAACGCCCGGACGCCGAGGACGTCAAGATAGGTGACTGGATCGTGCAGCGCCGCTGCCCGCACCTGAAGGCCGACCTGACCCGGTTCGGCATCATCGACGGCGATCAGCTCACCTGCCAGCTGCACGGTTGGCGGTTCGACCTGACCAGCGGGCGGTGCCTGACCAGCGTAGGGCACGAGATCCGGGCCCGCCGGGCGGGCACTCCGGCACCGGCGGAGTGCCAGATCCCGGCCGGCGAGCCGGCGGCGCAGGCCTAGCACCTGCCTGGCGCCGACGGCCTGGGGACCGCCGCGCCTAACGTCCGCCGCGCCCCAGGTCGGTGAGGATCCGCCGGGCGGCGTTGTGCCCGGCGGCGCCGATCACACTGCCCGCCGGGTGACAGCCGGCGCTGCCCGCGTACAGGCCGGGCAGCCCGGTGGCGTACGGCATCCGGTCGGTGAACGACACGGTGTTGTCCACGTGGTGGATGTGCCCGCCGGTGATGCCGAAGTGCGCCTCGATGCCGGGTGGGGCGAGCGGCACCGCGTCGGCGACCAGCGTGCTGGTGCCCGGCGCGTACCGGTCGCAGACGGCCAGCAGCTGTTCGACGTACCCGGGCAGTTCGGTCGACCACGACGAACCCGTCGGCTGCCACGGCACCGACTGGACGAACAACGCCGACGAGTGATGTCCGGCGGCGTCGCGCAGTGACGGGTCGGCCGTGGTATGCAGGTACCACTCGATGGTTGGCTCGGCCGGCAGCCGGCCGGCCCGCACATCGGCCCACATCGCCCGCAGCGCGGTCATCGGCGACTCGCCGCCGCCGGGCAGCAGCGACGCCGACCCGGGCAGCAGATGGATGGTGGCCCCGAACGGGCTGGGCGCGGCGTCCGGCAGGCAGCTGAACCGGGGCAGCCCGGTCAGCGCCAGGTTGACCTTCAACGTGCTGCCCGGCCGGCGGGTGGCGGCCATCCGGTCGGTCAACATGGCCGGCAGCGCGCCGTCGGGGGCCAGCTCCAGCAGCCGGTACGGGTCGCAGGCACCGAGCACCACCTCGGCGGCGACCGACCGGCCGTCGGCGACGACGACGCCGCTGGCGTTGCCGGCGTCCACGGTGATCCCGGTGACCGGTGTGTCGGTGACGATCCGCGCCCCGGCGGCTCGGGCGGCGTCGGCGAAGGTCCGCGACACGGTGCCCATCCCGCCGGCGGCGATCATCCAGGTGCCATCCGCGCCGGGCAGCCGGCACATGTTGTGGACCAGGAAGTTATGGCCGGTGGCGGGATCGTCCGGGCCGGCGGTCAGCCCGCTCAGCCCGTCGGTGACGGCGTACATGGCGACCAGCAGCTCGGAGCGGAACTCGAAGCGGGCCAGGTAGTCGGCGACCGAGCCGCGGACCAGGTCGATGAAGACCTGCCGCAGCGCCGGGCGGACGTAGCGCTGCGCGGTCTGCTCGACCGGCAGCGGCTCGGCCAGCCAGGCCGGTGCCAGGTCGTCGCGTAGCGCCGCCAGTTCGGCCTGCATGGCGTCGTCGGCGGCCACGTCGGCGGCGGAGAGAGTCGCCGCCATCTGCGCCCGGGTCGCGGCCCGGTCCGTGCCGAACAGCAGGTACGGCGACCCCGGCCCACCCGGGGTGGGCAGGAAGTAGTGCGGGTCGCGGCGCAGCACCGGGATGGTCACGTCGAGGGTGGCCAGCAGTTCCGGCGGCATCAGCCCGAGCAGGTACGAGCCGGTCGAGTGGCGCAGCCCTGGCACCCGGGTGAACGGCTGCTCGGTGCGGGTGGCGCCGCCGATCACCTCGGCCGCCTCCAGCACCAGCACGTTCAGCCCGGCCCGGGCCAGCAGGACCGCCGCGACCAGACCGTTGTGCCCGGACCCGATGACGACCACGTCGGCCCGGGCCGGCAGGCCGGCCGTGTTGGGCAGGTCCGCGCGGTCCGACGTGTCGGGTCGCGGTGCCGGAGACTGTGACGTACCCATGTCCCGACCCTAGTCGCCGTGCGGCGTCCATGATGGGCCTGCGATTGTCGAGACGTGTTCGCATGGTGGGGACGGACCGTGGTCCGGTTGCGATGGGTGGTGCTGGCCGCCGCCGCGTTGCTGGTCGTCGTCGGAGTGACCTGGGGGACCGGCCTGTTCGGGGCGGTCTCCGGTGGCGGTTTCGCCGACCCGGCGGCCGAGTCGACGCAGGCCCGGGAGCGGATCAACGCCGAGCTGGGCAACCAGGACGTCGACGTGCTGGTGCTGTACCGCAGTGACACGGCCACCGTCGACGACCCGGCGTTCCGCGAGCCGGTCACCGAGACCCTGGCGTCGCTGGCCACCCGGCCGGAGGTGACCAGTGTCACCAGCTACTACGACACCGAGTCACCGGCGCTGGTCGCCACCGACCGGCTGGCCACCTACGCCCTGGTCCAGCTCGCCGGCGACGACGAGGACGCCAAGACCGCCGCCTTCGAGCAGATCCGACCGCTGCTGGACGCGCCGGGGCTGACCACTCGGGCCGGCGGTGCCGTGCCGTTCCTCGACCAGGCCAACGAGCAGACCATCCGGGACATCACCCGGGCCGAGCTGATCGCCCTGCCGATCCTGCTGGTGCTGCTGGTGCTGATCTTCGGTGGGCTGGTCGCGGCGTCGATGCCGCTGCTGGTCGGCGTGCTCGCCATCCTCGGCGCGTTCGTGGCGGTCCGGGCCCTCACCCTGGCCACCGAGGTTTCGGTGTTCGCGATCAACGTGATCACCCTGATCGGGCTGGGCATGGCGATCGACTATGCGCTTTTCGTGGTCAGCCGGTTCCGGGAGGAGTTGGCCGCCGGCCACCCGACCCCGGAAGCGCTGGTGCGCACGGTCGCCACCGCCGGGCGTACCGTCGCGGTCTCCGGCCTGATCATCGGTACCTCGCTGATCAGCCTGCTGATCTTCCCGCAGCCGTTCCTGACCGGGATCGGCTTCGGCGGGATGGCCGCGGTGCTGGTCGCCATGCTCGCCTCGGTGACCGCGCTACCCGCCCTGTTGGCGGTGCTCGGCCCGCGGATCAACGCGCTCACCGTACCGTTGCCGTGGCGCCGCCGGGCGGTGCCGCCACCGCCGGGGGAGGCCGGCCGGGCCGGCGCCTGGGCCCGGATCGCCCGCAGCGTGATGCGGCGTCCGGTGCGCTACGCCACCGTCGTGGTGGTCGGGCTGCTGCTGCTGGCCACCCCGTTCCTGCGGGCCGAGTTCGGTGGCTTCGACGAGCGGGTGTTGCCGGCCGGTGCGCAGTCGCGGGTGGTGGCCGAGACGATCGCCGGGGAGTTCCCCGACGGCGCCAGCATCGGCCCGATCGAGGTGCTGGTCTCCGGCGCCGGCCCCGACTTGGTGCAGGCCTTCGCCGAGGACATCGCCGGGCTGCCGGGCGCCACCGGTGCCCAGATCGCGGCGGTACGCGACACCTCGGCGCTGATCCGGGTCAGCTACGTCGGCGAGCCGACCGGCGACGAGGCCGAGGCACTGGTTCGGGCCATCCGCCACCTGCCGCCCCCGGCCGGGGCCGAGGTCCTCGTCGGCGGCCGCACCGCCGCAGACATCGACATGCTGGACAGCCTCGGCAGCTACCTGCCGTGGATGGCGCTGCTGATGGCCACCGCCACCATGGTGCTGCTGTTCCTGGCGTTCGGCTCGGTGGTGTTGCCGGTCAAGGCGGTACTGATGAACCTGGTGTCGATCGGCGCCTCGTTCGGCGTGGTGGTCTGGGTGTTCCAGGACGGGCACTTCGCCGACTGGCTCGGCTTCACCCCGACCGGGTTCATCGATCCGACCAACCCGATCCTGATGTTGGCGGTGCTGTTCGGTCTGGCGACGGACTACGAGGTGTTCCTGCTGTCGCGGGTGCGGGAGGAGTGGGACCGCACCGGCGACAACACCGCGTCGGTCGCCGCCGGGCTGCAGCACACCGGACGGATCATCACCGCCGCCGCACTGCTGCTGATCGTGGTGGTGGCCGGCTTCGCCACCGGCGGCATCTCGTTCATCAAGCTGATCGGGGTTGGGATGATCGTGGCGATCGTCGTCGACGCGACCCTGGTGCGGGTGCTGCTGGTGCCGGCGACGATGCGGCTGCTGGGTCGGTGGAACTGGTGGGCGCCGGGTCCGTTGGGCCGGCTGTACCGCCGGTTCGGGCTGCACGAGACCCCGGCGCAGCCGCAGTTGGCATCGGTCGGCTCCGGTGCCGGCGCCGACGGCGCCACCGGCTGAACGCCAGCGTGGCGGAGTAGCCGGCCAGCACGATCACGTGCAGCAGGTAGAGCCAGAGCAGCACCGCGACCGCCGCGCCGACCTGGTCGAGCCCGCCGAACGGCACCCCGAGGTCCAGCGGCAGCGAGCAGAACAGGATGAACCCGTGCAGGAAACCGGACAGGTTGGCGGCGGTGAACGAGCCGACCGCGACCGTGGCCAGCCAGTCCGGTTTGCCTGGCCCGACCACCCGGAACACCCACACCAGCACTGGGCTCAGCCCCAGCCAGACGGCCAGGAACGACACCACCACCCCGAGCGCGCCGGCCCAGCCGCCCCGGGCGAACAGCCCGGCGGCCGACGGTAGGGCCAGCAGCACCAGCAGCATCAGCGCCGGTGCTGCGCCGAGCAGCGGCAGCAGCAGCACCCGGCCCCGCCAGCCGACCATCGACTCGGCCGGCTCCGGCGGTGGTGCCACCGACACGAACGCTCGGCGCAGCCCTTCGCCGTACAGCGAGGCGGGCAGCACGGCGGCCAGCGCCAGCACCGGGGTAAGGTGCAGGCCGGCGTCGATCAGGGCGGCGGCGGCCCGGTCGGCGCCGAGCTGTCCGGGCAGGGTGTCGATCGCCGGGTCGGTGAGCCGGCGGATCCGGCCCGCACCGGCGAACAGTCCGGTCAGCCAGATCGCCAGCAGCACCACCGGGACGACCGCGATCGCGCCGAAGAAGGTGATCGAGGCGGCGTGCAATGACAGGTCCCGCCCGCGCAGCGGCCGGAACGCTGCCCGGACGAGCCGGCGACCTCGGGAGACCATGTCCCTCAGCATTCCCCACCGGGGCGGTCGCCACTCCCGTACGGGCGGTCGGCCGGCGCGGGGTGGCCGTCCGGTCCGGCGGCGGTTGGCTTGCCGACATGGCCCGGTGCGCCGCCGTGGCGGGGCGGCGCGGCTAGTCTGGTCGGTGCATCATGTCCCGCGGAAAGGGGTGAGCACGTTGGCACAGCCGGCATTCGTGCCCGATCCGGAGCCGCGGCGTGAGCCGTCGTTCGACGTACTCGGCGATTTCGACGAGCCGTGGACCGCGCAGCTCGCCCTTGACCTGTTGCCGGAGACCAATGGTCCCAAGGTCGAGGTCCTCAGCGGGAGCGTGATCGTGACACCATATGCCGGAGTTGACCACCAGTCGGTCGAGCGAGAGCTTTCCTACCTGCTGCATCGGGCTGCGCGCAGGGCCGGCCTATGGGCCTATCCGGAGATCAACGTGGTTTCCGGGGCTGACCTGTTCATACCCGACCTGGTCGTGCTGCGGACGTCCGGTGGCGGCAGGACGACCGTTGACGTGGCGGACGCCGTACTGCTGGGCGAGATCGTGTCGCGCGGCAACCGGCGCAAGGACGTGATCGACCGGCCCCGGCAGTACGCCGCAGCCGGCGTTGCCTGGTTCCTCCGAGTGGATCTTCGGAACCGAGTGCCGGCGCTGGTGTTGCACGAGCTGAGCGACGGGGAGTACCGGCCGGTGGCGGCGGCTGCGGCCGGGACCACGTTCGTGATGAAGGAGCCGTTCGAGTTCACCATCGATCCGGCCGATCTGCTCGACGAGGCCGACGACGGCGTACGGTGACGCGGTGTCCGGGCGGCTGCGCCGCTACGGGACAATGAGTCGGTGACTTCCTCCCCACGGGATATCGTCCTGCTCGGCTCCACCGGCTCGATCGGCACCCAGGCGGTCGACATCGTCACCCGCAGCCCTGACCGGTTCCGCATCGTCGGGCTCGGTGCCGGCGGCGGCAACGTCGAGTTGCTCGCCGTACAGGCACTGCAGTTGCAGGTCGAGGTGGTGGCGGTGGCCCGGGCCTCGGCGGCGCAGGACCTGCAGCTCGCCTTCTACGCCGAGGCGTCCCGGCGCGGCTACCCGACCGGTGGGTTCCGAATTCCGAAGATCCTGGCCGGCCCGTCGGCGATGGCCGAACTCGCCGAGTGGCCGTGCGACGTGGTGCTCAACGGGGTGGACGGCTCCCGGGGGCTGGCCCCGACGTTGGCGGCGTTGCGGGCCGGTCGGACCCTGGCGCTGGCCAACAAGGAGTCGCTGATCGCCGGCGGCCCGATCGTGCGGGCGGCGATCCAGCGCCCGGACCAGATCGTGCCGGTGGATTCCGAGCACTCGGCGCTCGCCCAGTGCCTGCGCTCCGGTGCCGCCGACGAGGTGCGCAAGCTGGTGGTGACGGCGAGCGGCGGCCCGTTCCGGGGGCGGGCGCGCGCCGAGCTGACCGAGGTCACCCCGGAGCAGGCGATGGCCCACCCGACCTGGAACATGGGCCCGGTCATCACGATCAACTCGGCGACGTTGGTGAACAAGGGCCTGGAGATCATCGAGGCGCACGAACTGTTCGGCATCCCGTACCCGAGGATCGAGGTGGTGGTCCACCCGCAGTCGGTGATCCATTCGATGGTGGAGTTCGTGGACGGTTCAACGATCGCCCAGGCCAGCCCACCGGACATGCGACTGCCGATCGCGCTGGCCCTGGGCTGGCCGGCCCGGGTGCCGGCGGCGGCCGCCCCGGTCGACTGGACCCGGGCGCAGAGTTGGGAGTTCGCCCCGCTCGACGAGACGTCGTTCCCGGCGGTGGCGCTGGCCAAGCAGGCCGGCGCGGACGGCCGCTGCCGGCCGGCGGTCTACAACGCCGCGAACGAGGAGTGCGTGGCGGCGTTCGTCGCCGGCAGGCTACCGTTCCTCGGCATCGTCGACACGGTGGAGCGGGTGCTGCAGTCGGCACCGGATTTTGGTGAACCGGGTACGGTCGACGATGTGCTCACTGCGGAATCCTGGGCGCGAACCCGGGCGCATGAGCTGATCGGTGCATCGGCGGAGGGAGCTTGATGGCGTACCTGCTCGGGGTGGTTCTCTTCGCCCTCGCGATTCTCATCTCGGTCAGCCTGCACGAGGCCGGTCACATGGTGACCGCGAAGAAGTTCGGGATGAAGGTGACCCGGTACTTCGTCGGTTTCGGCCCGACCATCTGGTCGTTCCGGCGCGGTGAGACCGAGTATGGCCTCAAGGCCATCCCGCTGGGTGGCTTCTGCAAGATCGTCGGCATGACCCCGCAGGACGACGACGTGGCACCCGCCGACGAGTCCCGGGTGATGTGGCGCTTCCCGGTGTGGAAGCGGACGGTGGTGATGTCCGCCGGTTCGGTGACCCACTTCGGGCTGGCGATCGTCGCCCTCTGGCTGGCTGCGGTCTTCATGGGTTTGCCGAACCCGGACTTCCCCGCCACCGAGGAGCAGGCCCGTCAGGAGCCGGCGGTGGTCGCGGTCACCGACTGTGTGGTCGTCGAGTACGTGGCCCGTGCCTGCGAGGCCGGCGACCCGGCCAGCCCGGCCGCGCAGGCGGGCCTGCGCGACGGCGACCGGATCCTCGCGGTGAGCGGCACCCCGGTCGACACCTGGGGTGACATGCTGGAGGCGATCCGGGGTGCCGATCCGGGGCCGGCGACCGTCCGCTACGAGCGGGACGGGACGACCGGCACCGTCGAGGCGGAGCTCGCCGCGGTGCAGCGTCCCGAGCTGGGCACCGACGAAGGCCCGTTGAGTACGGTCGCCGCGCTCGGTGTCGGGTTGCGGATCGAGAAGCCGGGCATGGTGACGTACGGGCCGATCGAGGCGTTCGGCGCGACCGGCGACTACCTGCGCCAGATGGCGGTCGGCACCGTCGAGGCGATGATGCGGATCCCGGAGAAGATCCCGGCGCTGTGGGCGTCGATCACCGGCGCGGAGCGCGACATCGACACCCCGATCAGCGTGGTCGGTGCCAGCCGGCTCGGCGGGGAGGCGGTGGCCAACGACGCCTGGGAGCTGTTCGTGCTGCTGTTCATCTCGCTGAATTTCTTCGTCGGGGTGTTCAATCTGCTGCCGCTGCTGCCGTTGGACGGCGGGCACATCGCGATTGCCTGGTTCGAGAAGGCCAGGTCCTGGCTGTACGCGGTGCTCGGCCGGCCCGATCCGGGCCGGGTCGACTATTTCAAACTGATGCCACTCACGTACGCGGTTCTGCTGATCGGTGGCGCGTTCACGCTGCTGACCATCACCGCGGACGTGGTCAACCCGATCACGCTGTTCTCGAGGTGAGTTGAAGTGACCGCAGTCAGTCTGGGCGTGCCCGCAGTGCCGCCGCCGCCGTTGGCGTCGCGCCGGGCCAGCCGGCGGATCATGGTCGGTCCGGTGCCGGTGGGTGGCGGTGCGCCGGTCTCCGTACAGTCGATGACCACCACGGTGACCTCGGACATCAACGCCACCCTGCAGCAGATCGCCGAGCTGACCGCGTCCGGCTGCCAGATCGTGCGGGTCGCCGTGCCGTCGCAGGACGACGCGGACGCGTTGCCGACGATCGCCCGTAAGTCGCAGATCCCGGTGATCGCCGACATCCACTTCCAGCCGAAGTACGTCTTCGCGGCGATCGACGCCGGCTGCGCGGCGGTACGGGTCAACCCGGGCAACATCCGGCAGTTCGACGACAAGGTGGCCGAGATCGCCAAGGCGGCGTCGGCGGCCGGAACCCCGATCCGGATCGGCGTCAACGCCGGTTCACTGGACAAGCGGTTGCTGGCCAAGCATGGCAAGGCGACCGCCGAAGCGCTGGTGGAGTCGGCGTTGTGGGAGTGTTCGCTGTTTGAGGAGCACGACTTCCGGGACATCAAGATTTCGGTCAAGCACAACGACCCGGTGGTGATGATCCGGGCGTACCGGCTGCTGGCCGAGCAGTGCGACTATCCGCTGCACCTCGGGGTGACCGAGGCCGGCCCGGCGTTCCAGGGCACGGTGAAGTCGGCGGTGGCGTTCGGCGCGCTGCTGGCCGAAGGGATCGGCGACACCATCCGGGTGTCCCTGTCCGCGCCGCCGGTGGAGGAGATCAAGGTCGGTACGGCGATCCTGGAGTCGCTCGGGTTGCGTGAGCGGGGCCTGGAGATCGTTTCCTGCCCGTCCTGCGGGCGGGCGCAGGTGGACGTGTACACCCTGGCCGACCAGGTGACCGCCGCGCTGGACGGGTTTCCGGCGCCGCTGCGGGTGGCGGTGATGGGTTGCGTGGTGAACGGGCCGGGTGAGGCTCGGGAGGCCGACCTCGGGGTGGCGTCCGGCAACGGCAAGGGTCAAATTTTCGTCAAGGGTGAAGTGATCAAGACGGTGCCGGAGTCGCAGATCGTGGAGACCCTGGTGGAGGAGGCGCTACGGATCGCCGAGGAGACGGGTGCCGAGTTGCCGGAGGAGATGCGTGAGCTTCTTCCTGGGCCGACGGTCACGGTGCACTGAGGCGTGACGCGCGCCGGCCCGGGGCCGGCTGTCGTTTCTGATCCCGTTGGCGGACGTCGGTCCGCCAACGGGATCGTCTTTGTGCCGGTCAGGGGGGCGTCTGCCGGCAGCGGCGGATTGGTGGGGGGTGCACCTCCGGCGACATTCTCATCGGCGTACGCCGATTGACAAAGTTTAGGCTCCCGACTTAGTCTGCGGCCACTTCGCTGGTGCTGGCTGCTCGTTGCGACCGCCGGTGCCCGTCCCTCCGTGCCTGACCCGCAGGCACACCCCACGGCGAGGAGCGACATGACTCAACAGACAACGACGGCTCGCGGCAGACGGTGGCGTGCTGGCCTGATCGCCGGCGGTGTGACCGCCGCGCTGGTCGGCGGTAGCGTCGCCGTCGCGGCCAGCGCGCACGCGGCCGCCGGCTGCCGGGTGGTCTACTCGGCGCCCGCCCAGTGGCCCGGCGGCTTCACCGCCAGCGTGAACGTCACCAACCTGGGTGACCCGCTCAATGGCTGGCAGCTGACCTGGGCCTTCCCGTCAGGACAGCAGGTCACCCAGGCCTGGAACGCCACCATCACCAGCTCGGGCAGCCAGGTCACCGCGACCAACGTCAGCTACAACGCCAACCTCGGCACCAACGCGACCGTCTCGTTCGGCTTCAACGGCTCCTGGTCGGGTAGCAACACCGCGCCGACCTCGTTCGCGCTCAACGGTGTCACCTGCACCGGCAGCGTGGGTCCCAGCACGCCGCCGCCGACCGACCCACCGTCGCCGACGGTGCCGCCGACCACCGCGCCGCCGTCCCCGACACCGACCGCGACCCCGCGTCCGCCCGGCAACCCGCAGGACGTCGTCGACGCCATGCAGCCCGGCTGGAACCTGGGCAACACCCTCGACGCGACCGGCGACAACGTCGGCGGCAGCGGTGAGACCTCATGGGGCAACCCGCTGGTCACCCGGGACCTGATCCGCACAGTGAAGTCGCAGGGCTTCAACAGCATCCGGATCCCGACGACCTGGACGCACCACCACGGCGGCGCGCCCAGCTACACGATCGACCCCACCCGGCTCGCCCGGGTCAAGCAGATCGTCGACTGGGCCCTCGCCGAGGACCTGTACGTGATGATCAATCTGCACCACGATTCGTGGCAGTGGATCAACACGATGCCCAGCAACCGTACTGGCGTCCTGGATCGCTACTCGGCGCTGTGGACCCAGCTGGCGAACACCTTCCGCGACTCGTCGCCAAAGCTGCACTTCGAGAGCGTCAACGAGCCGCAGTTCAGCAACAGCTCCGGCGATGCCCAGAACGCCCAGCTGCTCGACGAGCTGAACCGCAGGTTCCACCAGATCGTCCGCAACTCTGGCGGTAACAACGCCACCCGGCTGCTCATCCTGCCGACCCTGCACACCTCATCCGACCAGGCCCGGCTCGACGAGCTCGCCAGCACTTTCACCGCGCTGAACGACCCCAACCTGATCGCCACGGTGCACTACTACGGCTACTGGCCGTTCAGCGTCAACGTCGCCGGTGGCTACCGCTTCGACGCCACCGCCCAGCAGGACGTGATCGACTCGCTCAACCGGGTACAGAACACCTTCGTCTCCCGGGACATCCCGGTCGTCATCGGTGAGTTCGGCCTGCTCGGCTTCGACCGGCACACCGGCACCATCCAGCAGGGCGAGAAACTGAAGTTCTTCGAGTTCTTCGGCTACCACACCCGGACCCGCGGCATCGCTACCCAGCTGTGGGACAACGGCCAGCACCTCGGCCGGACCAGCTTCCAGTGGAGCGACCCGGAGCTGATCGCCCAGATCAAGTCGGCCTGGACCACCCGCTCCGGCACCGCCGCCAGCGACATGATCTTCGTGCCGCGGACCGGCGGCGTCACCGCGAAGACCCTCGCGCTGAACCTCAACGGGCTGACCTTTCAGGGGCTGCGGCAGGGCAACACCGACCTGGTCCGGGGGACCGACTACACGGTCAGCGGCAATCAGTTGACGCTGACCGCGTCCACCGTCACCCGCCTGGTCGGCAACCGGGCGTACGGGGTGAACGCCACCCTGCACGCCCGCTTCTCGTCCGGCGTACCGTGGCGAATCAACATCATCTCGTCCGACCCGCCGGTGCTGAGCAACGCGAGTGGTACCACCTCGTCGTTCAACATCCCGACGACCTTCCGCGGTGACCAGTTGGCCACCATGGAGGCGCGGTACGCGGACGGTTCCAACGCCGGCCCGCACAACTGGACGTCGTACAAGGAGTTCGACGTCACCTTCCGGCCGAACTACGCCGCGAACAGCATCACCCTGACGTCGGAGTTCTTCGCCGAGGTCAACGACGGCTCCCCGGTGACGCTCACCTTCCACTTCTGGAGCGGCACGACGATCACCTACACCGTCGTACGGAACGGTTCGTCGGTGACCGGCACCGCCTCGTAACATCTTCCCAGCACCCGGTGGGTGCCGCCGACACACCCGGCGGCACCCACCGGCCCGGTACCTACCCGGCCCTGAGGGCCGACTGGTCAGCAGCAGTCCGGCCCGCAGCAGTCCGGCTCGCAGTCGCAGCGCGTGGTCAGCTCCAGCATCGTGATCACCTCCCGTCCCCATCCGGTGGGCACCATCGCCCTGGTACCGGCGGCGGGCAGGCCGCCGTCGGCAGCTTCTCGGCCATCTCAGTCATCTCCGCCCGTAGCGCGGTCAGCCGGGCCAGCTCCACGTCGACCTCGGCGATTCGGCGGCGCAGTAGCTGCTCCGCCGGCTCACACGGGCAAACACCGGTGTCCCGGACGGCGAGCAGATCGGCGATCTCCCGCAGCCGGAGCCCGAGCCGCTGACAGCCCCGGATGAACCGGAGCCGGTCGACCGCCGCGGCGCCGTACACCCGGTAACCGGTGGGGGTCCGCTCCGGCGGGTGCAGCAGCCCGGCCCGTTCGTAGTAGCGGACGGTGTCCGGCGACACGCCGACAGCGGCGGCGAGGGCGGCGACCCGCAGGCCGGGCCGCTCAACCGCCGTCTCGAATGTGTCGGCCCCGGATCCACCGGTCCCGGACGCGTCGCCCGCCCCGGCGGCGCAGCTGGTGCGGTCGAGAATCTCGACTCTGGTGCCCGTGGTCATGATGACGACGGTAGACCTTGGAGCGCGCTCCAAGGTCAAGCCGAATTTGCTGGCCGTGCCGGAGCAGCCCGTCGATGATGGCCGACATGACGATCGACATGTTCACCGACCCGGCCGCCGATCCGCGTGCCATTCCGCCCCGGCTCGGCGACGAGCGGGCCACCCTCGCCGGGTTTCTCGACTGGCACCGTCGGACCCTGGAACTGAAGTGCGGTGGACTCGACCCGCAGCAGTTGGCTCGCCGGTCGGTGCAGCCGTCGGCGCTGTCGCTGCTCGGGCTGGTGCGGCACCTCGCCGACGTGGAACGGTACTGGTTCCGGCGGGTGATGGCCGGCGAGGACGCCCCGCCACGCTTCTACTCCCAGACCGCACCCAACGACGACTTCGACGGTTCCGTCGCCGACCCGGCGGCCGTCACCCAGGCGTGGGCGGCATGGCGGGAGGAGATCGAGTACGCCGAACGCTTCGTCGCCGACGCCGCCGGACTGGACGTCACCGGCTCCGCCCGGCGCGGCCCGATCTCGCTGCGCTGGGTGTTGATCCACATGATCGAGGAGTACGCCCGACACAACGGCCACGCCGACCTGTTGCGGGAATGCATCGATGGGGCGGTCGGCCAGTAGAACGCGGCCGATCCACCGCTGGCAGCCCGCCGGCCGCCCCCGTCGAACGTCAGCGGGTCGGCTGGGGCGGCTGAGTCCGCAGGTCGCCGACCCGCAGGAACTCGGCCGCCGCGGAGATCAGCACGAACACGGTCAGCGCCGGCAGCGTCCAGGCGGCGGGCAGTGCGGCGGTCGGAAACGCCAGCACGATGACCACGCTGGCGCTGGCGATCCGGTACCAGCTGAGTGCGTGCCAGGTCCGCCACCAGTACATTTGGTTGGCGAGCAGATAGAACCCCACTCCCCAGTAGAAGGCGTAGTGGCCGAACCGGGTGCCGGTGTCGTCGTGCGGCACTGCGGCTTGGTGCAGGCCGTACGCGATCAGGATGACGCAGGCGACCATCGGCAGGTGCAGGTAGGTGAACCCGTCCCGGGCGAGTTTGGCCCGGTCGACGCCGGTCTGCGCCTCCAAGGCGAGCCGGGCCGAGTCGATCGTGGTGAAGTACGGCCACCAGAGAACTCCGACGGCGACCGCCGACGTGACGACGATGACCATGACTTTGGTGGAGACCGGCTGGTCCGCGACGGCCAGGCCGACCGAGATGATTGCCTCGCCGAACGCGATGAGCATGATCAGCGCGTACCGGTCCACCCAGTGCCGGGTGGACCGGGGCCGCCAGGATTTCACCCCGACGGGGTAGCTGCCGGCGAGTTGAATGGTGAGCGCGGCGACCCAGAGCAGCGTGACGGCCGGGTTCGCGGCCAGCCGCTCGGGTGACGCCAGCTCGACCACGGCGAACCCGGCGAGCAGCAGCAGCGCGGCGGTGGACGGTACGGCGTTCTGCCGGGCGAGCGCCCGCAGCACCGGCTCGGTGCGCGACGCCTGCAGGATCAGCAGGGTCTGCATGAGCTGGCTGGCGAGATAACTGGCGACGATGATCAGCGAACCGGGCAGACTTCCCGGGGCCGGCTCGAAGGCCTGGGGGGTGGCGATGCCGATCACCAGGATCGAGGCGGCGATGCCGATCGTGGTGCAGCGGACCAGGACCGTCTCGGTGTGGACCGCGTTGGTGAGCCAGGAGAAGGAGGTCCAAGCCCACCACAGCAGCGCCAGCAGGGTCAGCCCCCGGACGATGCCCAGGGCTGAGGCGTTGCGGGTCATCAGGGTGGTGACCTGGATGAACGCGAAGACGAAGACCAGATCGAGAAAGAGTTCCCGGGGGGTGACCCCGTGCAGCCGGGACGTCTCGGATTCGGCCAGCCGGTGCAGTTGGGTGTGCCGGCGATGGAACACGGTCCGGTCGGCGACCACCATCGCCACGACGCAGACGGCCAGCAGCGCCAAAGCGCCCAGCACCGGGACCCGGGTGGCCACCGGGAGCAGACCCAGTAGCAGAGCGATGCCGAGGATCGGGCTGCGACCGAGCAGGCGTCCGGACAGCCATTCGAAGGCGACCAGCGCCAGCAGATAGAGCAGTACCCCGCCGTACAGGATGACCACGTCGGCGGTGTCCCAGGGGTGCTCGGAGCTGCCGGAGGTCCAGGGATGCTCGGGGCCGCCGCCGATGGTGGCGATCGCGTGTTTGAGTCCGAGAGCGAAGAAGATCAGCCCACCGATCATCGGCAGGTGCAGTCCGCTGTACACGTCCCGGGCCATCCGGGTCTGACCGGCACCGGCGCGCCGGGACAGGGCGTGTTCGGCGAGGATCTTGGCGAGGTCGAAATAGGTCCACCACAGGGCCGACACGACGATCAGGCCGAGCGTGGCGGCGGCGAGCAGCGACCAGGTGACCGGGATGTCGGCGCGGACCGCGCCTCCGGTGCCGACCGAGATGATCGTCTCGCCGAGCGCGATCAGGACGATCAGCGCGTGCCGTTCCGCCAGGTGCCACGCGGAGACGAGCTGCCAACTGCCGCGACCGACCGTGGTCAGCACCACGAAGTCGATGGACAGCGCTACGGCGAACAGGACCAACCGGACCAGGTCGGCGTCGAACCGGGCCGGCAGGTGCGGCGGCAGCAGCGCCGAGGTCAGCAGGACCGACGCCGACGCGGCGAGCGTCAACCAGGCGATCGCGGCCGGACGCCGTCCGGCCGGACCTTCCGACCAGCGGGACCGGGTGAGGACCGCGAGTACGCCGACCCGGATCGCCAGGTAGCCGACCACCACGATGACCGGCCCCGGCAGCCTGCCTGGCGTGTCGAGGAACGTCTCGGGCACGGAGACGCCGATCACCAGCAGGATGGTGGCGATGCCGGCCATCATCAGCGGCATACCGCCCCGGTCCAGGTGGACCACGTTGCCGAGCCAGACAACCGGGGTCCAGCAGTGCCACAGCAGCAGGATCACCATGACCCCGTGGAGCATGCCGACTGCGGTCAGATTGGCCGCCATCAAGGTGGTGATCTTCAGGAAAGCGAACACGAAAAACAGGTCGACGAACAGTTCCATCCAGCTGACGTCGCCGGTCACCAGCGGGTTCCGGCGCACCAGGCGGAGACCGCCGGCGGTCGGATGCGGGTGCGGGCTGTCGTCGTGCACGCCCCAACTCTGGCAACCATCGCCCCGGACCGGAGCGGATCGCTGAATCCTCGGCTGTCCGGATGGGGCCGTCCGGACAGCCGAGGTGCGGCGGTCGGGTCAGCGTGGCCCGGAGCGGCCGGAGGGCGGGCTCCGACGTCGTTGTCGGGGCCCGCCCTCCGGGGCTGTCAGGGGTAGATGACGGTCCGGGTCAGGCCGCGTCGCCGGTGGAGCCGGCCGACACGGCGCGGCGGGCCGCCGGGTAACGGATGCTCTCCACCATCTCGGAAATTTCCTCCGGTGGCGGTGCCGTCATCTTCGACACGACGATCGTGACGATGAAGTTGACGATCGCACCGATGGTGCCGATGGCCTCCGGGCTGATGTCGAAGATGTGCGGATTCGCCGAGGTGCCGAAGACCTCCAGGGTGTAGATCATGTAGCTGGCGGTGAAGACGAGACCGGCAATCATGCCGGATGCCGCGCCGACCGCATTACATCGCTTCCAGAAGATCCCGAGCACGATGACGGGGAAGAAGGTCGAAGCGGCGAGACCGAATGCGAACGCCACCACCTGGGCCACGAACGCCGGCGGGTTGATGCCGGCGTACACCGAGATCAGGACCGCCAGACCCATGGCGATCCGTCCGGCGAGCAGCCGCTGCTGGTCGGTCGAGTCCCGCTTCACCCGGCGGAAGTACAGGTCGTGCGAGAACGACGAGGAGATGACCAGCAGCAGACCGGCGGCGGTCGACATTGCGGCCGCCATGCCGCCGGCGGCCACCAGGCCGACGATCGGTGCCGGCAGGCCGGCGATCTCCGGACTGGCCAACACCAGGATGTCGTTGTTGACGATCAGGTCCGCCCCGGACGTGGGGCTGTTGCTCACCGTCTGGATCGTCTGCGCGTTCTCGTTGACCGTGACCAGGCCGGTCGCCGCCCAGTTCTCGATCCATCTGGGCAGCGAGTCCGCCGCCACGCCGTTGACGTCCTGCAGCAGGTTCAGCTTGGTGAACGCACCCACCGCCGGTGCGGTGGTGTAGAGTAACGCGATGAAGAACAGCGCCCAGAACGCCGAGTAGCGGGCGCCCCGGACCGTCTTTGTCGTGTAGAACCGGATGATCACGTGCGGCAGGCCAGCGGTACCGATCATCAGTGACATTGTCACCAGGAACACGTCGATCTGCGGTCGGGCGGAGAACGCCTCGGTAAACTGGCTCAGCCCCATCTGGGTGCTGAGCGCGTTGAGTTCGCCGAGGATCTGCCCGAAGGTGACCTGCGGGATCGGCAGCCCGGTCATCTGCTGTGCCACCGCGATCGCCGGGATCAGGTAGGCGATGATGAGTACCGTGTACTGCGACACCTGGGTCCAGGTGATGCCCTTCATGCCACCGAGCACCGCGTACGCGAAGATGATCAGCGCCGCGACGATGACGCCGCCGGTGATGTCCAGCCCGAGGAACCGGCTGAACACGATGCCGCCGCCGCGCATCTGTCCGACGACGTACGTGAAGGAGATGATGATCGCGGCCACGGCGGCGATCGTCCGGACGGTCTCCGAGTAGCGGTCGCCGACGAATTCCGGGACCGTGAACTTGCCCCACTTACGCAGGTAGGGGGCGATGAGCAGGGCCAACAGTACGTAGCCGCCGGTCCAGCCCATCAGGTAGATGGAGCCGTCGGAACCGAGGAACGCGATCAGGCCGGCCATCGAGATGAACGACGCGGCCGACATCCAGTCGGCGGCGACGGCCGCACCGTTGGCGACGGTCGGGATTCCCTGACCGGCCACGTAGAAGCCGGTTGTTTCCTTCACCCGGCTGCGCCAGGCGATGCCGAGGTAGAGGGCGAAGGTGAGGATGATGAAGCCGAGCGTCCAGCCCTGGATCTGGGTCACTTCTCTCCCCCTTCCGCCGGTCGCTCACTGACACCGAACTGGTCGTCCATCCGGTCCATCATCTTCGCGTAGACCAAAATCAGGATGACAAAGGTGTAGATCGATCCCTGCTGGGCGAACCAGAACCCCAGTGGAAACCCGAGGATCTCGATGTTGTTCAACGGCTGGATAAGCAGGATTCCGCAGACGAACGACACGACGAACCAGATGGCGAGCAGGATCACCATGAGGCGTAGGTTCTTGCGCCAGTACTCCTGGCGCCAACCATTGTCCGGTGGTGACGTCGTCGGTGGCGGTTCCCCGCCACCGGCGTTCTTATCGGGGGTTACGTCAGTCACTGTGGGGCCTCCTAGTCGTTATGGGAACGGCAGGTGACGGGTCGTGGCGCGGCGACCGGCAGGCCACCGTGCCGCGACTGTGCCGCTGTCCGATCCGCACCTCCGTCGGTCAGTCGGGACCGCCCGACGGCTTGTGCGGTCGGTCACACCCTTAATCTGGGAAGAGAACGTGACCCGGCCCGGACAGGCAATAGTTGATCTGCCTTACGCCGGGTTGGGGCGGTGAACGGTCTACCCGGGCCTGCGAGCGGTCGGCGGTCGTGGACGAGCGGGGGAGCGTCGCCCGGTTCGCGCGTTTTGTGATGACTATCTGGCCGTCCAGCGGCCCCGCTCGACCACTCACCGATTGCCGGCTGGGGCACACCAGGGATCCCGGCCTAGCATCCGGTCATGGCTGACACCGCATCCACCGCCGCCCCCGCCCGTCGGCGCATCCTGCACGCCGGCAGCCTCGGCATGATCATCGGCGGTCTGCTCGCGCTGGTCGGCTCGCTGCTCCCCTGGGTGATCACACCGTTCGGGCCGCTCTCCGGCACCGCCGGACCCGGCCTGTGGACGCTGTCCGCCGGATTCATCGCCGTAGCCGGCGCGCTGCTGCCGTACCGCAAGGTGGCCATCGCACACGCCCTGCTACCCGGGCTGGCGGTCGCCGTCATCATCGGCTGGCAGGCTGCCCGGCTGATCTACCTCAGCTCGACCACCGGCAGCTGGGGGCAGCTGATGCCCGGTATCGGGATGGTCATGGTCGCCGGCGCCGCCGTCGTGCTGCTGCGTACTGCGATCCGGCTGATCTCGATCCGCTGACGGCCCGGTGGACCGGCCACCGGCCGGCCACTGAGCAGCGACGGAAGACCGGCGGCGGACGACCGAACGTACGGTGCTGATCTCCATTGGAGCTGGGAGACTGAGCCGGTGACCTACCCCAACCCATACCAGTCGGGGCCGCAGCAGCCGATGCCCACCTCGGGGCAGCCGTACCAACCGGGCGGCTACGCCTCCGTCCCCGGCCCCGCGGTGCCGAAGTCGGCCGGCGCGGCGGTCGCCCTGGAACTGGTGCCCGGCCTGTTCGGCATCTTCGGGATCGGCAACATCTACGCCGGCAAGATGGCCACCGGCATCGTACTGATGGTTTCGTTCTGGGTGTTCTTCTGGATCAACGTCCTGCTCACGTTCATCGTCATCGGCTTGATCACCCTGCCGATGACCTGGGTGGCATATCTGGTGGCCGGCCCGGTCCTGGCGCTGCGGGCGACCGAGCGGTACAACTCGCGGCTGCTGTCCGGCCACCGCTGACCGGCGGCGGGAAACCGCCGCCGGTCAGTCGCCACTCAGTTGTGCGGCACCGTCTCCGCCGCAGGCCGCAGCGGGCAGCCACGTACCGTATACGCCACCAGCCCGGCCACCGCCAGCAGTGTCGCGCAGACCGTGGCGGCGGAGGTCCCGGCCGGCTGGATCAGCCACGCACCGAGCTGCATCCGCAACTGTCCACTGGGCCCCATCCACGGCATGATCGCGACGATGGTCCAGACCAGCGGAGCGATCCAGGACAGCGCGGCACCGAGCAGCGCGGCACCGAGTGCGGTGAGCCCGAGCAGCCCGGCAGTGTTGCGGGCGACGACACCGAGCGGCTCGAACCGGGCGTCGGTGAGCGTGGTGACCAGCAGCAGCCCGATCACCGCGGCGGCGAAGAGCAGCAGATGTGCGGCCCGGCGGGTCGGCCAGCTGACCGACGCGGTGTGGTCGAGGGCGTCGTCGGCGCCGCTGAGCGTGGTGCCGATCGCGACGACCGCGAGCATCACGGTGACACTGATCATCCGGGTGTTGATGGTCTGTCCGTCGGAGAAGACCGGCCAGCTGACCCAGGTCAGCGCGATGACACCGACGACGACGGCGGCGGCCATCGGCACTCGACGGGCGCGTAGGTGCAGGCTCAGCCACCTCATTGGTCACCTGCCAGCAACAGCTCCTCGATCCGGTCGAAGTCGCAGTCGAGAGCCGCGTCGCGGGCCTGCCCGACGACCTGTCGCTGCTGCTCGACCGGCAGACCCGTCAGCGCCCGGTACGACGCGTCGGCCAGCTGCCGGTCCTCCGGAGACCACCAGCTCTGCGGTTGCGGCGGCTCGCCGACCAACCAGGCCACCGCAACCTCCTGAGCCAGGTACGGGGCCGGCTTGAACACCAGGTAGGGCTCGTCGCTCTCGCACTCCTGTGACCACGCGGACCGCAGCAACTCCGCCTGAAAGTACCCGCTGGACAGATCGGCCCGGCCCGTCCGGCTGATGTCCGGGGTATCGAAGACCAGCACGTCTGAGTCGTTGCGGACCGCCGTCTGCTCGGGTGCGGCCCAGGCGGCCAGCTGGTCGCTCTCCACCGCACGCGTAGGCGGATCCGGCAGCTTGGCCCCCAGCGCCGCGAGCGTCTCCCGGACCGGTCCGACGACGTCGGGCAGCACCGCCGCGTGCACCCTGCGGACACACACCTGCGGGCCGTCGTCGTCGCAGACCAGCTCGACGGCGGCGGGGTCGACGACAGCCGCCCCGGTGTATCCGTTGGTGGGCAGCAGCGGGATCGCCACGGCGGCACCGAGGACGGTGGGCAGCACCGCCAGGGCGAGCACACCACGGCGCACCGCGCCGATCAGCAGCAGCGCGGTGCCGGCGAGCGCCGTCAACCACATCGCCTGCAGCAAATTGACCGAGGTCGGGATGGTCTGGAAATTGTCGATTTCGTTGGGCGCCGCCGGGATGAGCAGCAACGCCGACGGGTCCGGCCGGGTCTTGACGAAGTTTTCGTCGAGGTTGGACATCGTGACGAAGTCCGGGATCAGACCGACCACGGCGAACCCGACGACTGCGAGGACCGGCGCGGTGACGATCCAGGGCACGGCCCGGCCGGCGGCCAGGCCCAACCAGCTGGCGGCGACCATCGCCAGCGCGCCGACCGCGGTGATGCCGAGGACGGTACCGGGGAAGTAGCCGGCCGTCGGCGCCACCCAGAACGTCCCGATGGCGAGGACCAATAGGTACACCGCGATCATGGCGGCGGCGTACCCGACGGTGAGCGGTAGGGTCCGTCGCCAGCGCGGCCGTACGGTGGTGGCGAACAACTCGCCGACCCGGTGCTGCCGGTCACGCCGGCCCAGCCACGCGCCGCCAGCCAGGGCCAGCGGGAACAACAGCAGCAGCGAACCACGTCCGTACATCGCCAGCTGCGTCCACCGGCCGGCGAAGGACTGGGTGGAGGCGAGGGTGACGGACGCGCCGACCACCACGAGCAGTCCGGCGAGGGCGGGTACCGCCGACCGGCGTACCTCGGTCCGCATGATCCGCCCGGTCATGCCGGGACCTTCCCCCGGTACGCGCGCAGCAGCGCCGAGTAGCCACGTTCGGTGGCGCTGTCCCCGGCGTCGCCGGCGCTGCCCTGCTCGGCCAGCTGCGCCGGGGTGCCCTGCCAGACCAACTGGCCCTCGTTGACCAGCACCACATCGGTGCAGGCCGCGGCGACGTCCTCGACCAGGTGGGTGGAGACCAGCACGCAGCTGTCCGAGCCGACCTCGCGCAGCAGCTCCCGGAAGTCCAGCCGCTGCTCCGGATCCAGGCCGACGGTCGGCTCGTCGAGCAGCAGCACCTCCGGATCGTTGACGATCGCCTGGGCAATTCCGGCCCGGCGCAGCATTCCACCGGAGAGCGTCTTCAACTTTGAGTCGGCCCGGCTGGTCAGACCGACCCGGTCGACGGCGCGCTGCACGGCACCGGGAACGGTGGCCTTCGGCATCTCTTTGAGCCAGGCCATGTACTCGACGAACTCCCGTACCGTGAAGCGCGGATAGAAGCCGAAATGCTGTGGCAGGTAACCCAGGCGCTGGCGGACTCGGCGCAGATCGGCCCGGCCGGTCACGTCCTCGCCGAGCAGGGCCAGCCGGCCACCGGCCGGCTTCAGCACCGTGGCGAGGGCCCGCATCAGGGTCGTCTTTCCGGCGCCGTTCGGGCCGAGTAGGCCGTGTACGCCGGTGCCCAGCGCCAGGTCCAGCCCGTTGACGGCAAGGTGCCGGCCGGCCCGAACGACCAGGCGCTCGGTGTGCACCGCCCACGCGTACGTGGAGGGTGCGGTCTCTGCCGCGCTGACCGCACGAATCATGAATCTCTCCTTGAGTGGACACTCTTGGTACCTGGCAGATCACCGCCAGGTGGGAAATGGAACCGATCGGCCGCACGTGCGTACGGCCCGGTCGGCGGGTGGAGTCAGGACCGGTCGGACGAGATCCGGCCGAGGTACAGCCGGTTGTGGTCGCCTGCCCGCACCGCCGTCACGGCCACCAACGCCACGGTGGCCAGCGCCCAGCCGGGCCAGCTGCCGGACCTCAGGATGACCGGGAGCTGCTGACCGACCAGGCTGGGCAGGATCACCCCGACCGCCCAGACGACCGTCAACCCGAGTGCGGCCCGGTCCACCCCGACCAGCCCGCCCAACGCGAGTGCGCCGGCGGTGAAGGCCAGACCGGGCAGCAGCCACAGCGCGGGGGACTGCCCGGTCGACCAGCCGGCCGCCGCGAGTACCGGCACGACCACGGTCAGTACCGCGAGGGTGCGGCGCAGCAGCAACGGCAGCCCGGTCCGGGGCATCGTCGCCATCAACTCCCAGGCCGGGTCGGTGCGGCGACTCCACGCCGCAGCCACCGGCAGCAGTGGAGTCACCGGAGCGACCAGCAGCACCAGTGAGGGCAGACTGGCGAAGGTCGTCTCGAACAGAACCGCGATCAGCATCAACGCGCCGGCGGTGGCCAGCCAGGGGAGGATCCGTGCGGCGAACCCGGAACGCCGCAACCGGCGACGGCGTACCGGTGCCGGGCCGGCCTCGATCCCGGCCGCGACGCCGACCGCCACCCGGTCGAGCAGTTGCCGGTCGGCCGGGCCGACGCTGTCGGACAGCTGCATCCGGCAGGGTGCGCAGGACTCCAGGTGGGCTTCGACTGCCCAGACGGTCGCCTCGTCGATCCGAGGGTCACCGGACGCGTAGCGGGAGATGAGGGTGGGGGTGGGGTGGGTGGTCATGACAATGCCTCCCGTAGCGCGATCCGGGCCCGTCGCGCGTACGTCTTCACGGTTCCTTCCGGCATGCCGAGCAGCACCGACGTCTCCCGGGTGGTCAGACCGTCGAGGACCATGGCGCGCAGTACCTGCCGCAGGTTGGCTGGCAGGGCCAGCAGCGCCTGTTCCAGGTCGGCGTTCATTCGGCCGGCCAGTGCCTCGTCCTCAGCGGCTGGGGCGACGGTGGCGGCGGTCTGCACCGCCGGGACCCGTTCCCGGCGGGCGCGGGCGCGGAACGCGTCGACCAGCCGGCGGGCGGCGATGGTCCACAGCCAGCCGACCGCACTGCCCTTCGCCGCGTCCTGAGCCTGGCTGCCGGCCGAGCGCCATACCGCCAGGTAGGTGTCCTGCAGTACCTCGGCGACCATGTCGTCGTCGGCGCACCTGCGGCGTAGCCGCGCGGTCAACCAGGGCGACGTCCGACGGTACAGTTCGTCGAAGGCCCGCCGATCGCCCCGGGTGATGCGGCGCAGCAGCTCACCCTCGTCGAGTGCGTCCAAGCTCCGTCCCACAACAGGCAAGACGATCCGCGCCCCCACGATGGTTCTTCACCTTGAGTGAGCTGGGTCACAGAGCGTCGTCAATGGCCGGTTTCGCCGGCGACAGTGGTTCCTTGATGTGCGCAACGCCGCTGTCTCCCGGCGCAACGCTCTCGCGGCTCACGCGGCCCGGTGCGTAGAGTTTCAGGTCGCATCGGTGACGCTCCAGGGGGGTTCCTCCTTCGTCGCCGACCGCCCCGTTCGAGAGGAGGACTCCCGGTGAGGTCTTACACCGCCTCCACAGGCGATCACGGAGAGCCCCTCCGTGAGGATGCTGCGGGCCGCGTTGATGTCCCGGTCGTGGGCCTGCCCGCACCGGCAGGTCCACGACCGGACGGCCAACGGCAGGGGTTCAGCCAGTTCGCCGTAGCCCGAGGACCGTCGGGTCGACGGGAACCAGCGGTCCACGACCACCAGGTCCCGGCCGTACCAGTCGTCCTCGATCACGATCGTTTGGGTTTCACGAACGAGCCGGGTGGTGAGTTGTGCAGGTGGTCGCGGCGGCGGTCGGCGATCCGGGCATGAATCCGGGCCACCGTCAGCCGGGCCTTGGCCCGGTTCGCGGAGCCTCTGGCCTTGCATGCGAGGTTCCGCTGGGCGCGGGCCAGCCGATCGCGGTCGCGGCGTTCGTGCCTCGGGTTGGGGATCTTCTCCCCGCTGGACAGGGTGAACAGGCTGTCGAGGCCGGCATCGACCCCCACCACAGCACCCGACGCCGGGGCCGGCTCGATCCGGTCGTCGCAGGGCGATTTGAACGTCGGGTACCGGGCGCGTTTCGCCCAGAGGTTGGTGGACGCGGTCTGCAGGTGCCGCAGCGCCTGCTGCAGAGGGACGCAGGAGACGTCGTTGAGGAACGCGAGGTCGTCGGTCTTCTTCCACGCGGTGAGCATCGCCGACGTGGCGTTGTAGGTGACCCGTTGCCGACGCGGGGCCCACGCCTCGGTGCGGGCGGCCAGCGCCATGTTGTAGACCAGCCGGACGCAACCGAACCTCCGGGCGAGCTCGGCGGCCTGCCCGGGGGTGGGGTGGAAGCGGTATCTGAACGCCCGCTTCACGGTCCTGGACGCAGTCCACAGTCTAACGATTCGGTCGTGAGCCGTGAGGTCGCGTGTGGGGTGCACGCCGGTCCACCTTGGTGGCGGACCGGCTCTCCCTGCCCTGCTCCGCAGAAGTTCCGGTTGCTTCCCGGCCGCAACGCCGGAGTATCCACGGAAGGAATCCAATGACGGTGGACGACGTACGGCCGCTTGGTGAGCCGGCTGCGGCCGGGGTCGACCCGGCGCAGCTGGCGGTCTGCCTCGACGTCATCGAGGCGCTGTCGGCGCTGCCGTCCGACCATCCGGACGTGGTACGGGTGCAGCGGGCCACCGCGAAGCTGTACAAGTCGGTGAAGCGCCAGCGGCGGGCCGAGCGACGCGACGCCGTCCTCTCCGCCGACCGGGCCGTCACCGCCGCGACCGCCACCGGGGCACCTGGGCGCATCGACGACGAGACCAAAGGCGTCCCGCTGGTGTCGTCGACCGTCGGCGCCACCGCCGGCATCCTGCGCCAGCCCCGCGCCTGCTACATCTGCAAGGAGCGCTATCGGGAGGTGGACGCGTTCTACCACCAGCTCTGCCCGCCGTGCGCCAAGCTCAACCACGAGCGCCGTGTCGCCCGTACCGACCTGACCGGCCGCCGGGCGCTGCTCACCGGCGGCCGGGCCAAGATCGGCATGTACATCGCGCTGCGGCTGCTGCGCGACGGCGCGCACACCACGATCACCACCCGGTTCCCGCAGGACGCCGCCCGCCGGTTCGCCGCCATGGACGACAGCGACCAGTGGCTGCACCGGCTGCGAATCGTCGGCGTCGACCTGCGCGACCCGGCCCAGGTGATCGCGGTCGCCGATGCGGTGGCCGCGCAGGGTCCGCTGGACATCCTGATCAACAATGCGGCGCAGACCGTCCGGCGCAGCTCCGGCGCGTACGCCCAGCTGGTCGCCGCGGAGTCGGCGCCACTGCCCGACGGGCCGCTGCCGGAGATCGTCAGCTTCGCCTCGGTCGGTGGCCGAGGCACCACCGCGACGGCGATCGCCGGACCGTCGCAGCCGTCGGCGATCACCCCGCAGGCGCTCACCGCGTTGGCGTTGACCAGTGGCTCGGCCACCCCGGACCGGATCGCCCTGGCCACCGCGATCGACGCCGGTGGGCTGGTGCCGGACCTCGACCCGGTGAACAGCTGGGTGCAGCGGGTGCACGAGGTCGACGCGGTGGAGCTGCTGGAGGTGCAGCTGTGCAACTCCGTCGCCCCGTTCATCCTGATCAGCCGGCTGCGACCGGCGATGGCCGCTGCGGCTGCCCGGCGCAAGTACGTGGTGAACGTGTCGGCGATGGAGGGAGTGTTCAGCCGCGGCTACAAAGGGCCCGGTCACCCGCACACCAACATGGCCAAGGCCGCGCTGAACATGCTGACCCGCACCAGCGCGCGGGAGATGCTGACCGACGGCATCCTGATGACCGCCGTCGACACCGGCTGGATCACCGACGAACGGCCGCACCCGACGAAGACGCGGCTGGCCGACGAGGGCTTCCACGCGCCGCTGGACCTGGTCGACGGCGCGGCCCGGGTGTACGACCCGATCGTCCGCGGCGAGCAGGGCGAGGACCTGTTCGGCTGCTTCCTGAAGGACTACGCACCGGCCGCCTGGTAGGCCGCAGCCGCAGGCGGGTGGTCACCGGCCGCGGACTCTCCCGACCGCTCCGGCGTACCGACCGGCCCGTCGCGGTCGCTCACGGCTGCCAGCAGCCACGACACTGCGCTCAGACAGGCGAGCATGGCGATCGGGACGGTGACCCGGTCCGCCGACGCGCCCAGCCACCAGTCGACGTCCGACGGCCCGGTCACATAGGTGGCCACCAGCGTCGTCGCGTACCCGCAGCTGAGTAGCCAGATCCAAAGGTCCGACCCGGCTCCGAGCGCGGCACGTCGCTGACGGACCAGCAGGGCCCCGGCCAGCGAACAGCAGACGGCCACGGCCACCAGCGGACCGACCGTTTCCCACAGCGCGTCGAGGGTGGGGGGCAGGCGGCTGGTCAGGCGGGCGGTGTCGCCGAACAAACTGCCCAGCGGCTCGGCCTGCTCGATGTCCGATGTCGAACCCACCAGGCGGGACAGCCCGACCCAGGCCAGGCCCGACCCGACCGGCAGCCAGACCAGCCGCGCCCGGCCGAGGTCACGGCGTTCCCGGACCGTCACCAGGGCGGCGAGGATGCCGCCGGCCACCAGTCCTTCGTTCTTGCTGAGGACGGCGGCGGTCAGCAGCACCAGCCCGAGAGCGGGACGGGCGAACGGATCGCGGCCGAGCAGCAGAGCCGCGGCGGCACCGACCAGACACGCCGACCACAGGGCGTCGGCGTAGCCGGCGGCCACGTACTCCGCTCCGGTCGCCCAGGTCGCCAGTCCGACCGCGACCCCGGCGGGCCAGGCGAGCCAGGGTCGGCTCCGGGTGAACGCGGTCGCGACCGCCACGACGGCGGCGGCGACCGCCGAGAACGTGGTCACGGCCGACACCACCTGCGCGGTCCGGTAGCTCTGGCCGAACAGGCTCCAGGCCGCGGCGACCGGTGCGGAGGCCAGTGGCGGGTAGTCGGTGTGCGAGAAGGCGAAGCCGGGGCTGGCCATCGCCGCTCGGGCGATCTCTGCGTCGTAGGTGAAGTACCCGGCGTGCAGCCACCAGATCGAGTGCGCGTCCCAACTTGTCGGCGGGTGCAGGACGAGAAGAAACGGTACGGCGAGCACACCGGCCGTGACGCCGACGGCCAGCCACGGTGCGCCGGCCAGCGAAGGTACGGTGGGTGGAGCCGGCTGTGGTCGGCGCAGCCACCAGCCGCAGGCCGCCCAGGTGATCATGAAGGCCGTTGCCAGCCAGCTGCGGAAATTGGCGCCGAAGACCAGCATCAGCACTACCGCGACCGTGCTGACCAGCGCCGTGGCGAGCGGAGCGAGCAGCAGGGCGACGGGCATGGACCGGACGATCGTGAACGTCAGCGGCAGCCCTGCTGCCACGATGAGCGCGACCGTCAGCAGGTGATCGGCGGACATCAGTCGAGCACCGCCGGCTGTGGCACCGTCGGCTGGAGCACGGTCAGCTCGACGTCGAACCGGCGGCCCACCGTGGTGTCCCGGTGGACGAGGCTGGCCCGGTATTCGGCGTCCCGGCGGTTGGTGACCACGGTGCCGCCGGCCAGCGCGGTGAACTCACTGAAACGCTGCAGCCAGAGATGCTTGAGCGGCGGATCGATGAGCACTCGGCTGCCCGGCGGCACGGTCGCGACGAACTCGCGGCGGATCTTCTCGAAGTCGTGGTGCAGACGTCGGTCCGACGCCAGTTGACCCGGTGACCGGGCGTATCCGACACCAGTGACCCCGGCGTCGTAGGCACCCCGGCCGGCGAGCGCCACACACGGCAGGGCGAGCATGACCACGAGCACCTGAGCCAGCTGCCGGCTCGGGCGTGATCGTCGTAGTTCCACTGGTGCTCCTGTTCCTGGTCCGCGAGGCAGGCGACAGGTGGGTAAACGCTCAGCTGGGCCGACGGGTAACTCGGTCGGCGGATCTGGTGACCAGCGACTGACCGCCCGCCGCCCGACTGCCAGTCGGCGATCCGCGCGCTGTCGCGCAAATGGGGCAACGAAGCCGATGACGTCCGACATCCTGGTGTCGACGACTGCCGCGTACGCCGGATCGGTGTGCGCCCTCCTCGACAGGGACAAGCCCTGGGAGCGCTTACGGCCGCACCGGTCCGCTGTGGAGTGGTGATGTGCCCGGTGTGAGCCGTCGCAACGATGAAGTACTGAGAGCGCTCCCAGAATCATCACCGCCGATCCCTGTCATCAGGTGTCGTCACCCCCGGCGTACCACCCGTACCTGTCCGGCCGGCACCGTCACCGTCCCGGCGCAGCTCGCGCCGGTGATCAGCTCCGCCCCGGTGCCCGGCAGTTCCGCTGGGAGCGGCACCTTGGCGTCGGTGGCGGAGTGGTTGATCGCGATCAGGTAGTCGGCTGCCGGCCCGGTCCGGCGGACCAGCTCCACGCCGTCGGGGACGCCGGCCGGCGGTGCGATGCCCGCGTCGGCGTACACCTGGGTCATGACCGGGGCGAGCGCGGCGGCGCCGAGGCGGGTGGAGATGTACCAGGCGGTGCCGGCGCCGTACCGGTGCCGAGTGACCGCCGGACCCCCGGCCGCCGGGCCGTCGGTGTAGCGCAGCACCGCCTCGGCCCCGGCCAGCTCCACCGCCTCGGCCCACACATCACCGGTCAACCGGCCGTCCGGCCCGGCCAGGCTCTGCTCCAGCACGGTCCGGCCCTCACCCAGCTCGACCGACTCGTCGGCGCGCAGCGGCAGGAACTCGTCCACGGTCAACCCGAGCAGGTCCCGCAACGCGCCCGGGTACGCGCCCGGGTGGACGGTGTCGGTGGCGTCCACGATGCCGGAGAAGTACGACACCAGCAGAGTCCCGCCGTCGGCGACGTAGCGGCGCAGGTTCTCCGCCGCCGCCGGGGTGGTCAGGTACAGGCTCGGCACTACCACCAGCGGATACTCGTCCAACGCAGCCTCGGGGTGGGCGAAGTCGACGGTCAACCGGTCGCGCCACAGCCGCTCGTAGCAGGCCTCGACCCGTTCCCGGAAGTCCAGGTCGACCGAGGGACGCCACTCCAGCTCCACGGCCCACCAGGACTGCCAGTCCCACAGGATCGCCGCGTCGGCGACCACCGTCGTGCCGCGCAGCTCGTCGAGGCGGGGCAGCACCTCGGTGCCGAGCGCGACCACCTCGCGCCAGATCCGGGTGCCGGTGCCGCCGTGCGGCACCATCGCCGAGTGGAACTTTTCCGCCCCGAACCGGGCGGCCCGCCACTGGAAGAACAGCACCGACTCGGCGCCGCGCGCCAGGTGGGCGAGGCTGTTGCGGGCCAGCTCGCCGGGGCGTTTGGCAATGTTGCGGGGCTGCCAGTTGACCGCCGAGGTGGAGTGCTCCATCAGCAGCCACGGCCGACCGCCGGCCACCGAGCGGGTCAGGTCGGCGCACATCGCCAGCTCGATCGCGTTTTCGGCCCGCTCGGCCTGCAGGTAGTGGTCGTTGGCGACCACGTCGACCTCGTCGGCCCACCGCCAGTAGTCCAACGTCTTGCAGTTTGCCAGCATGAAGTTGGTGGTCACCGGCACGTCGGGGGTGTGCCGGCGCAGGATGTCGCGCTCGCGGCGGAAGTTGGCCAGGTGTGCGTCGGAGGAGAACCGCAGGAAGTCCAGCTGCTGGGCCGGGTTGACGGCGGTCGGCGCGGCGGTCGGTGCCTCGACCTCCGCCCAGTCGCCGTAGCGCTGCCCCCAGAAGCTGGTGCCCCACGCGGTGTTCAGCGCAGCCAGGTCGTCGCCGTAGCGCTCCCGCAGCCAGTCGCGGAACGCCTGAGTGGAGCCGGTGCAGTAGCAGAGGGCGTTGGCGCCGCCGTACTCGTTGTGCACGTGCCACAGCACCAGCGCCGGGTGGGCGGCGTACCGGGCGGCGATCGCTTCGGTGATCCGGGTTGCGGCCTGGGCGTACGCCGGTGAGCTGGGGCAGAACGACTGCCGAGCGCCGCCGCCGAGCACCGCGCCGGTGCGGTCGACCAGCCGGGCGTCCGGGTACGCGCGACGCAACCAGGCCGGCGGTACGGCGGTCGGGGTGGCCAGGTCGACGGCGATCCCGCCGTCGTGCAGCAGGTCCAGCACCTCGTCCAGCCAGCCGAAGTCGAACTCGCCGGGGGCCGGTTCCAGCAGCGCCCAGGAGAAGATCCCGACGCTGACCAGGTTGACTCCGGCCGCGCGCATCAGTGCCACGTCCTGCGGCCAGACCTCGGCCGGCCACTGCTCGGGGTTGTAGTCCCCGCCGTACGCCAGCCGGTCCAGCCGGGGGATCGGTGGTCTCTGCACCATGTGACACTCCGAAACTGTGCGCGCTCCCAACACAACACCGACATGATTTCACATGCCACAGCAGCGGAGTCAGCCCCGATGTGGCTTTCGACACAGCACGTAGGGCACCAACACCGTGAGCGCTCACAGCTGTTTTCCCCTGTCACCATCTGACGGCTTCTCGATCGCCGAATGAGCGCCGAATGAGTTCAGTGACGCCGCTGTTCGTGCTGACCTTCCTGCTGCCCATCGGGTGCGCCGTCCACCTGAGCCTGCACAAGGTGCAGGTCTCCGGCCTCGGGCTGGCCGGGGCTCGCGCAGCGAGGTCTTCGCCGGCCTGGCGAACTATCGGGCCGCGCTGGCGGACCCGACGCTGCTGACCGGGGCGTTGCGGGTCCTCGGCCACGGCGCGCTGCTGATGCCGGTGATGCTCGGCCTGGCGCTGCTGTTCGCCCTGCTGCTGGACCGCCCCCGGCGCGGCCTGCAACGCTTCAGCCGGGTCGCGATCTTCCTGCCGTACGCCGTCCCGGCGGTGATTGCCAGCCTGCTCTGGGGGTTCCTCTACCTGCCCGTGACCAGCCCGCTCAACGACATGCTCGACTGGCTCGGCGGGCCGCAGCCCGACCTGCTCGACACCGGCACGGTCTTCCAAGCGGTCGTCAACATCGCGCTCAGGGGTGGCGGCGAATTTAACATGATCGTGCTGTTCACCGCCCTGCGGGCCATTTCGCCGGAGCTGTACGAGTCGGCCCGCATCGACGGCTGCTCGGAGCTGCAGATCGCCTGGCGGATCAAAATCCTGCTGCTCACCCCGGCGCTGGTAATGACGTACCGGGGTGGGCAGTTCTGGCGCTGGGTGGCCAACACCGCGCTGCTCGCCGGGGTGCTGGTGCCCGGGGTGATCCTCGCCGTACCGCAGTACCTGCTGCTGGCCAAGGTCGGGCCGGCCGACACCTACTGGTCGATCCTGCTGCCCAGCATCATCAGCCCGTCCGGCATATACCTGGCCCGGATCTACGCGGCGGCGGTGCCGGACACCGTCATCGAGGCGGCCCCCACCGACGGCGCCGGCGAGTTCCGGATCTTCCGCCAAGTGGCGGTGCCGATGATGGTCCCCGGCCTGATCACGGTGTCCTCTTTCAGTTCGTGGCGATCTGGAACAATTTCCTGCTGCCGTTCATCATGCTGGCCGACGACGACAAGTTTCCCGTTACCCTTGGCCTGTACACCCTGCTGAACCGGGGTTCGACCACCCCGGCCCTGTACAGTTTGGTGATCACCGGATCGCTGTTGTCGATCATTCCGTTGGTGGCGCTCTTCCTCTCCCTGCAGCGGTACTGGCGGATCGACCTGCTATCCGGATCGATCAAGGCCTAAGGAAGACAATGTGACCGTGGCCGGAACCGAGCGTAACCGGGCCCGCCTCGAGCGGGCCCGCCCCACTATGGACGACGTCGCCGCGGTCGCCGGGGTGTCCCGGGGGACCGTGTCACGGTGGCTCAACGGCGGACACAACGTCAGCGGCCCGGCCGCCGAGGCCGTCGAACGGGCCGTTCGCAAGACCGGGTACGTGGTCAACCAGCACGCCCGCAGCCTGGTCACCCAGCGGTCCGACTCGGTGGCGTTCATCCTGTCCGAGCCGCAGGACCGGCTCTTTGAGGACCCGAACTTCAACGCCCTGCTGCGCGGCTGCACCCAGGCGCTGGCCGAGCGGGACATCACCCTGCTGCTGACCATCGCCGGTACCTCCGAGGACCGCAAACGGGTCGGCCGCTACGTCACCGCCGGCCACGTCGACGGCGCGCTGCTGGTCTCCACCCACGCCGGCAGCCCGCTGATCGACGAACTGAAGGGGCGGGGCCTGCCGTTCGTGGTCTGCGGCAAACCGCTCGGTCACGAACGCGACGTCAGCTACGTCGCCGCCGACGACCGCGACGGCGCCCGGCAGATGGTCTCCTATTTGCGCTCCCGGGGGCACCGGACGATCGCCACCATCACCGGCCCGCTGGACACCCCGGGTGGGGTCGAGTGCCTCGCCGGCTACCACGACGTGCTTGGCGACACCGACCCCCGGCTGGTGGTCACCGGCGACTACACCCGGGCCGGGGGAGAGGCGGCGATGGAGCAGCTGCTGCGCCAGGCCCCCGACCTCGACGCCGTCTTCGTCAGCTCCGACCTGATGGCCGCCGGGGCGATCGCCGCGCTGCACCGGGCCGGCCGCCGGGTGCCGCAGGACGTCGCGGTCGGCGGCTTCGACGACTCCGAAGTGGCCACCGCGTCGCTGCCGCCGCTGACCACCATCCGCCAGCCGCTGGGGCGGATCAGCGCCGAAATGGTCCGGCTGCTGCTCGGCCACCTGGCCGGCGACTCATACGCCGCAGTGATCCTGCCGACCGAACTGGTGGTGCGGGGCAGCGCCTGACCCCTGGTGCCCGGATCGGGTCTGCCGGGCGGCATCGGATCTGGCAGGCTGGTAACTGTGCTGACGGTGCCGGTGCGGCAGCTCGGGGAGACCGAGCGTGGGGCGGTGGAGCGGATCCTCGACCTCGACCCCTATGCCGCGCCGCAGGTCGCGGAGCGGATCGCCGCGCGCGGACTGGCCTGGTGGCGTACGGACGGCCGGGTCTTCGGCTACGGGCCCCGCCGCCAACTCGAGTCGCTGTGCTGGCTCGGCGGGCATTTGACCCCGGTGCACGCCTCGCCGGCTGCGGTCGCGGCGTTCGCCGACCGGCTCGCCAACGAGGAACGGGTCTGCTCGTCGATCGTCGGTCGGGCCGATGCCGTACTCGGGCTGTGGGAACGAATCGGCGGGCAGTGGGGCCCGGCCCGGGAGATCTGCACCGACCAGCCGTTGCTGATTGCCGACCGGCCGCCGGCGGTGCCGGCCGACCCGGGGGTGCGCCTGGTCCGGCCCGACGAGATCGACCTGCTCTTCCCGGCGGCGGTGGCCATGTACACCGAGGAGGTCGGCGTCTCCCCGGTCGCCGAGGACGCCGGGCGCGGCTACCGGCGGCGGGTCGCCGAGCTGGTCCGGGCCCGTCGCACGTACGCCCGGATCGTCGACGGCACGGTGGTCTTCAAGGCCGAGCTGGCCGTCGTCACCCGGCACACCGCGCAGGTCCAAGGAGTCTGGGTCGATCCGGTCTGGCGCGGCCGGGGGCTGGCTACCCCGGCGATGGCGGCGGTGGTCCGCGACGCGCTGCGCCGGATCGCCCCGACCGTCAGCCTGTACGTCAATGACTACAACACCGCCGCCCGCCGGGTCTACGACCGGTGCGGGTTCCGCCGGGTCGGCTCCTTCGCCACCGTCCTGTTCTGACGGCGGCCGTCCGGTCGGAGTCGGACGCGCGGTCCCGTCACCGGCTCGGGCTGGTCGAGAGCTAGACGAGCGACACCCGGTAGAGCCGGCCCACGGTGGCACACGGATCCGGGGTCACCCGCGCGGTGGTACCACCAGGACGGCCAGTACGCCGACGAGCACCGTCCAGCCGGCGGTGGCCAGCCACCTGGGCACCGACAGGAACCGCCCGGCGTCGGACGGGTGATCGGCCGGGCCGACGCCGGGCGGGTGGTCGCCCGATGCGCCGGGTGGTGAGCGTGCTCATCTGGTGGGCCGGACCGGCGGGATCACGTAGTTTCGGCGATCGGAGTAGGTCGGGTCGCGGGTCACCTGCCCTGCCGTCGCCACGCACCACACCACGATCAGTAGCAACAGCAGCCGCTCCAACGTGCCGACCAGCAGCCCGCCGCCGACCAGCAGCATGCCCAGCCCGACCGCGGCGGACAGCGGCAGCGCGGCGGCGGCCCCGAGCAGCGCCAGCCGACGCAGCGGGTAGGTCGACACCGGCGACCAGAACACGGCGATCATCGCGAAGACGCAGCAGGCGACGGCGACGATGCTGGCCCCGCCGTGCACCAGGTCCGTCACGGTGACCGGATCGTGCGGCGGCAGCGGGCAGCCGTCCCGGCAGGAGACGGTCGCCGAGACCGTCGTCGCGCCGGCCGCCGCGACCAGCAGCCAGGCGGCGGCGCGGACCGGGCGCAGCGCCCCGGCGAGCAGCAGCAGGCTCACCGCCAGGGCAAGCAGCCCCGACTGGTACGCCACCACGGAGCCGCCCTCGCCGACCCCGGACTCGCTGACGTACCCGCGCAGTCCCGGACCGGGACCGGCGACCACCGCGACCGTCACGGTCACCGCCCCGCCGACCGCGCCGACCGCCGCCCCGACCGCCCACCACCTGGTACGCCTCACCTGCTTACGGTGTCACGTGGTCCCGGCTCACGTGGTTGCGGTGTCACGTGCGCCAGCCCGGGTCGGTGTACCCACCTGCCGGATGTGCCGGTGGTGCCGGCCGGTGGTGCCGGACCGGCCGGATCACCGCCCCCGGTCGCAGCAGCGCCACCAGCCGGGCCTGGATGTGTCGGGTGACGCCGTCCCGGCCGTCGTAGTTGATCTGTGCGCCGATCAGTTGCACCCATCGGATCCCGTCTTCGATCGACACGTCGCCCACGTGCTGCACCCGCAGTCGAAGCGCGCCGATCCCGTACCGGTAATCGGTTTCCGACATCTTGATCACGTCGCCGACCTCGACCGGAAGATCACTGTTGCTCATTGTCGTCCATCCTTTCGGGCACCATTTCCGGTGGTTGCAGGCCGTGTAGTTGCAGTACCGCGCGGACCCTTCTGGCCGCCGGATCCCGGTGCCGGTCGAGGTAGGCCAGTGCCTTACGGAACGGCCGGCAGTACACCTGCCCGCACGGCAGGCAGCCGTCGTTGCGGCGGGGCATGTGCCGGGTGACCAGCCGCCGGGCGTGGGTGATCACGTCATCGTGTGCGGTGGTGTGCTGCGGGCCGGCGTTGCCGGGCAGCCGGCGTAGTTGTCGCGGTAGTCCGCCGATCCCGTCGTTTCTCGGCATCCGTTCACCTCCCTGGTGGAGTGTCGAGTCGAAATTCCCTCCGCTCCACCCTGGACTTCTCCAGCCGCTAAGCGGAAGATAGGTCAGCGGCAATCCGCACCCATCTACCGGACAATCACCTGTATCCGAAAGGTGTGCACCGTGAATACACTTCCGGAAATCCTCCGTCAGCTGCGCAGCGAGCGCTCCGTCACCCAGGATCAGGTCGGTGAGGCGATCCTGGTCTCCGGCTCGCTGATCGCCGCCTTCGAGCAGGGCCGGCTGGTCCCGCAACCGGACACCGCCGCGCGACTGGACGAGTTCTTCGGCTCGGGCGACCGGGTCCGCAAGGCGGCGGCCGAGGCGGCCGAGGCCCGTGAGCTGGAGCGGGAGCGGCGCAGGATGGCCCAGGCGGTGTGGTTCCGCCCGTGGGCCAAGCTGGAGGAGTCTGCCACCGCCCTGCGGTACTACCAGTCGTCTCTCGTTCCCGGCCTGCTGCAGACCGAGGAGTACGCCCGGTCGGTGCTGGACAGCGGCCTGCGCAGTCAGCGCGAGGTCGACGAGCTGCTCGCCGTCCGGATGGAGCGCCAGTCCGTCGTGCTGGGCCGCGAGGATCCGGCGATCTGCGTGTTCATGATGGACATGGCGGCGCTGCGCTCGGCGCACCCGGCGATGGCAAAGGCACAGTTGGAGCGGCTGCTGGCCGAGTCGGAGCGCCACCGGACCTTCGTGCACGTGGTGCCGGACGGAGTCGGCATGCACATCGGCCGGTCGGTGTCGTTCGTGCTCGCCTCGCTCGACAACGGCGCACTCGCTGGATACATGGAGGATATTTTCGAGGGCCGGCTGGTCACCGAGCCGGCGCGGGTGACCGGGCTCGATCGGGCGTGGCACACTGTCAACGCGCTCGCCCTGAACGCGGCCCAGTCCCGGGATCTGATCCGGCAACAGTTGAGGGAGCTATGACCACCGAGCCGATGTGGCGCACGTCCCGCCGATCGAACGCCTCCGGCGGTGACTGCGTCGAGGTCGCCGACAACCTGCCCGGCCGGGTGCTGGTCCGCGACTCCAAGGACCGCACCGGCGGCACCCTGGCCTTCGACCCGCCCGCCTGGTCTGCCTTCGTCGCTACCGTCAAGCGCTGAGCCGCACCCCGCCGCCGGGCGTACCTCCGAGCCCGCCGCCGCTCGCCGGCTACCAGGCAGCAGGCCGGGCCCGGGCGGGCTATGACTGGTCTCCCTGTTGGGGAATCCAGTCTGAGCCGTTGGAGATGGAGGCTACGGATCGGTGCAGCCGGCGGCGGGCGCGCGGGTCGAGGTGGTCGCCGTCGAGCGTCTGGAGCGCGTCGCGGGCGGTGCACTGGTGTGAACGCGCCGTCTTGGCCAGGGCTTCGGCTGCCCATCGCCGGTGATCGAACAGGCTTTCGTCGTTGGTGATCACCGCGAGCAGGCGGCGGGCGCAGGGGCCCGCTTCCGCGAAGTCCACCTCGGGGATCGCGGCCAGCGCCATGAACCGCACGTACGGATGTGCTGCCGGGTTGTCGGCCAGTTGGCGCATCGTCGTCGCGGCGGCTGCGCGGTCCGCCCAGACTCCCGTGCTGCCGAGTGCCCGCGCGGCGGTCAGGATCGTGTAAGGCTTGGCACCCGGCAGCGCCAGCAGCTCTCGCATGCGCTTGGACGCCGACGGCTCCCGTGGGCATAGGCGAACGGCCGGCTCCGGACCGTCGGTGCGCAGCACCGCGACAGCTGCTGCCAGGCGATCGTCCGGGGCGGCGTCCAGTTCCAGAAGGCGTGCCCGGGTCTCCGCGCGCCGTGGTCCGGGCGCGTCGAGCAAGGTCTGACCGGCGAGCACCCGGAGGTAGCCGGGCGTGCCTGGGCTGTCCAGCAGGTCGTGGAGCACGTCGTGTGCCGGCCGCGCGGCGGCGCCCGATCCGAGGCCTAGCAGGATGGTGGCCGCTCGGATTCGGACGAACGGGGGCAGGCCGGCGTCGGCGGCGATGCCGGTCGCCTCGGTCACCACTCTGCGTACGGTGTCCGGGAGCATCCGCGCCAGCAGGGCGAGCAGCTCGGCCTGGCGCACTGGAGTGAGACCCGAACGTTCGAGGATCTCTTCCGTCGCCAGGCCAGCGCGAAGTCGCTGGACGGGTGTGCCCGCAGCCAGCGTTTGCACGATCTCGATGACGGTGCCGAAGGGGGTGTCGCTGGCGGTCAGCAGCGCGAGGAGTTCGGTGAGGGGCTCGTCTTGCTCGGGATCGATAGTCGCTATGGCCAGTTGGACGGTGGTCCGGGTAGTAATGCTGTCAGCGGCGGTCAGCATGCTGCGGAGCCGGTCAAGGGTGTCCGCCGTGGTGCCCGGCACCTCGTCTGCTCGCCGCACCAGGGCGGCGCAGCGGTCAGCCAACGACAGCCGGTCGTCACACGACTCCGCGAGGAACGACAGGTCGGCGTGCCGGAGCCCGTGCGGACCGCCGTCTTTTGCCAGGATGGCTCGGGCCTCGCGGCGGCGGTGCCAGGTCTCCTCGCTGTCGCCGACGACCGCCGCGATCGCCGCGCCGGCCTCGGCTCTGCTGTGGACGACCTGGTAGAGCAACCGGGCGGCGTCGATCGGATCGATCGGTGGTGGCACAAGGTCGTCATGCGGCGGGCACAGCGCGGCATGAAGTACTTCTACAGCGGGTACGCGGTGCGCTGGCGACAGGTCGAGTTGCAGTTCCAGAACCTGGGCTCGGTCCTCTGGCGTGGCGGCGGGCTCGTCCAGGATCCGCTGGATGCCGGTCAGCGCTGCGGAATCCTCCTCCGGGAAGGCCATGACGGCGGTGGTGACCGCCGCCGTTGTCGGCGGCCGGGCAGCCAGGGCGGCGCGGACCGCCGTTTCGGCACCGTCGATGCGGGCCAGTCGACGGCCGGTCTCGGGTGAGACGTAGCCGCCGAGGGGATATGGCCGCGTCAGCGATCGAAGAAGTAGGTCACCGATCGCCTGTTGCACGGCCGTGTCGCGCCCCCACTGCGAGCGGAACAGTATCTCGGCTGTGCGTTGGGCGTCGTAGACGGAAGGAACATTGGTCCACAGCAGATCGTCTGACAGCCGCAGAGGGGGAACGTGCCGGTCGTCCCCGTGGCGCAGGAGTGCCTGGAGCGCCTGTACCCGGTACTCGATCGGCTCGTACCGGTCGGAGAAGAACGACAGCAGCCCAGCGCGGTACCGGCCAGTTCCGTTCGTCTCGGTCTGCGCTAACCAGGCAAGGGCACCGATGCGGTTATGGTTCAGGGCGTAAACGTCGGCAGCGGCCGGCTCCAGCACCTGAGCGGCATCGGCCACCGCCCGGTTCTCCGCGAGCTTCATTGCGATCCAGCGGCGATCTTCGAGGTCGTTGGTCCGCTCCGACAGCATGTCCCGTAACAGCGACAGCCACCATGTCATCCGCTCAGGTGCGCGCTCGATGAGCCCTGGGATCATGTCAACCCGATCAATCAACGCTATGTGCGGATCTCGTGCGTATGTCTCCATGGCCCCGAGAGCGGGAGCGTGTCGGCCCACCAGGTTGCTGTAAGCATTGAACAGCCACCACCGTTTTGAGGGTGGGACGTGGATATCGAGCAAAACTTTTGTCGCGGCTGTGCGGTGCGTGGGATGGTCTATCAGATAAAGTGCGGCATTGAGACGTTCTTCCACCCGTGTCGACGACCCAATCATCAATCCGTGGAGCAATGACTCGACAGTCGGGTCAAAACCACGAGCCACGCGAGTTTGGTGTGCTACTGTGCGCACTGTATCATCGGGAAGATCGACCTCAGGGCTCGCAAGAATCCGTTTAATATGCCGATCGAACTCGGCGGCGACGGGTAGAGAACAGTCTCGGGACAGTGCGATAAGGCTTGATATCTCCTCGGCCTTCCATGAGCGGCCGGCGGCAACCCGCAGGACGACATCCGCATCGGGCTGAAAACGAGGGTCCAGGTCGACGGCTGAAGCTCGGATGCGGGATACGGCGGCGGTATCAAGCGTTGATTCACCGGTCAGCGTTTCGACCGCGTTCGCGATCCGATCCCGCAGATCACGTTCGATCATCCGCGAGGACCAAGCTGAAACGGTGCCTCTGGGCGACCTTCCGATGTCACGCAGTGCGCGGCATACTGCTTCGATCACCTCGGGCCAGTGGTCCTCGCCCACTCGTGCCAGGTTCACGGCAGCCTGCCTGCGGATGTAAGGACTCACATCGTCAGCGGATGACAGGTGGCGCAGACACCGGATCCCGTCCGGGCGATACTCCGGCCCCAACTCGGTCAACAGCCGTGCGGCCTGGATGCGCTCGTCGTCATCGATGTTCATTTCAGAGAGAAAATACCCACAGCGACCAGCGATTTCGGCCAGGCAGATTTGGTTGACGGCGAGCATGGTCTCCGCTATCTCGGTCAGCTCGTAGACGTTGAGTTCCGGCTTGTCGAGGGTGACGCGAAGCTCGGCGAGGATCAGCTGACGGGATGCGTCGTCCCACTCGGCAAGGGCCTCCGCCGCCACCTGTCGTTGGGACGGTTGCGCGGCGACATCGCCGAGGGTTTCCCGCATGACCTGGAGCGCCCGGTCCCTCGGGTCGCCCTCCCGGTCGATGAGGTGGCTCGCGACGTCGACCCGCTGCGAAATGGTGCCGCTGGCCGTCGTCAGTGCGTCCGCGAGCAGCCCGGCGAGCTCCGCCTCCTGGGTTGAGCCGATGTTCTCCAGGGCGATCACCGAGGTTAGCCGCGCGGTCAACGAGTCGCCCCCGCCTGCCTGGGCCAACAGTTCTGCCTCCAGGGCTGGCCGTCGTGAGCGATCCCGGTCGGCGAGCAGGGCGGCTAGCGCGGCCCACGCCGCCGAGCCAGGCTCCGCGATTTCGAGGTGTCGGGCGAGCCAGCCGACGAGGATCGGCGTGACCGGAAATCGGCGTAGTGGGGCGACCAGTTCGACCGCCCCGGGCGGTGAAGCCCTCCACAGCTGGTCGGAAAGCGAGTCCAGGCAGGCGGCGAGCTGCCGGTCGGAGGCTGCGGCACCCTCGGCGACCAGCCGCACCGCGGCGGCCCGGTGGGCGGCCCCGCCGCTGAGCAGCCAGCTCAGCAGGTCCCCGTCCTCTGGATGGAACCTGGTCCACCTGATCAGCACCGCCATCGCGCCCGGCTCGTTGCGGACGGCGAGGTGCAGCGCGCGGCGCCATCCCGTGTCGTCCGCGTCGAAACGGTCCGGCAGCTCGGCGGCGAACCGCCGGGCGGCGAAGTGCTCGGCGAACGTCAGGTGGATGAAGTCCGGTCCTGCATCCCGGCGGCTGAGCAGTCCCGTGCTGAACAGCACCTCGGAGACGAGTTCCGCCATGTCCTCGGGCGGTCTGCCGCTGACCGGACCGGCCTCGCGGCGCAGCCACTCCATCGCGGTCAGGACCAGCGAGCGGCGGCTGCGCACCCGTACCACCGCGAGCTCCTCGACCAGATCGTCCGTGCGGTCGCAGAGCGCGGCGACCAGTTCGGAGTTGTTGCGGTCACCGTCCATTGCGGCGGTCAGCGCAGTGCGGGCCGAGTTGCGGCGGGCCGCGTTGTGCTGCCGGAGCCAGTGCAGGCAACGCTCGTAGAGGTCGTGGCGGTTGCGTGGCAGGCGGGAGTCGGGATCGTCCGCGTACACGTTGATCGCGATGGTCGCCATCAACGGCACCGCCGCCATTTCGTGCAGGCCGGCTGACGCGACCTGAGACAGGAAGCCAGCGGCCTGGTCGGCGCCCTCCGGCGACGGACCGAACCAGCGGTGGGCGAACTCGGCGAGCATCCGTCGGTCGAACGGCAGCAGTGTGTAGTGGCCGATCGCTCCGGCGCCGAGCATCGCCGTGGCGTGCCCGACCAGCGGCCGGGTCGTGATCAGCAGACGCCACGGCCGATCGGCGGCGGCCGTCCATCCGGACAGCACCGCCATGAAGGTCTCCCGCTCATCGCTGGGGACCTCGTCCAAACCGTCGATCACTATCAGCCACTCGGTGCCGTCGACCGGACCGGCGAGCAGCGCCGGATCGACCGAGTCGCGGGCGGCCATGCCGAGGCCCTGCGACGCGGCCGCCGCCAGTGCTTCCGGCCACTTCCGGCCAGCGTGGGCGGCCAGCGATCGCGCCGTGACCAGCAGTGGCAGTAAAGGCTTCGCGGTCAACCGGCGCCCGTGCTCGTCGGCGTGCAGCCAGGCCCTGGCCAGCTGACGACAGATCTGCGCTGCCGTTGTCGACTTGCCGGTGCCGGGACCGCCCTCGATCAGCAGATGACGGTGCTGGTCGAAGACCTTCTCCAGCGGCCGGCGCACCGGGATCACCCGGGGGCGCTCGTCGAACGGAAGGAACAGCCGCTCGTCGGCGAAACGGCTCAGCCGGCGCCGCCGTTCGTCGGCGCGGCTCTCGGCGGACTGTGGCTGCTCCACTCGCTGCTGAACGTAGACGGTGGACACCTCGTTCCGGCGGTTGCGCAACAGCCGGCTCGGTGACCGGTCGGCGGCGGCCTCGATGTCCTGGAGCAGCCGCCACACGTCGTCGCGGAGCGGACGGCGGCCCCAGGCGGTCCGCTGCCTCCGAGTCCGCACCGGTGACGTAATCGTCCGGCCCTGACGCACAGCGATTACGGCCGCGCCGAAGGCGAGGACCCCGATAAACATCGCGACGACGCTCGCGAGCTGATCGGCGCGCTCCAGGCCGAGGCGGCTGAGGATTACGGCGAGGCCGCCCAGGAGAAGTGCGGTGAGGGCCAGGATCCCGGCGGCGATGAGTCGTCCGGACGAGGGGGTTCGCACTCGGTCATCATCCCAAGCGAACGCACCCATCAGTGTCCGTCACTGAGCAGCAGCGCGGACCGTACGAATGATCCACTCCATCAGCCGTATAGCGGCGGCGGCGATCAGCGACCTTTGTCCTGGCGGCTGCGCGCCAGGAGGTAGCCGACGTAGGCTGCCAGCGCCACGGCTGCCAACGCCGCAGGCGGGCCGATCAGCGCGCCAGCCCGCTCACGGGTGCCCATCACGGCTCCGAAGGAGCGGTCAGCCATCACCGACCAGCGGGACCGCCAGGACAGAGCCGACCCGATCGAGAGCGTGGAGCCGACGGACAGCACCGATCCTGCGGAGCCGACGCTGCCGACGGAGGCGATCGAGCCGACGCTGCCGATGGACAGCACCGAGCCATGGGATCCGATCGACAACAGCGAGTCGGTGGACCACAACGACAGCCATGACGAGCCGGTAGCTTTCATGGGGGGAGTATGCGCCCCCTGCTTTCACAGGTCGTCGGGCAGGACCCGGAACGCCGTGTGCCCGCTCAATGGACGGATGGCCCGAAAATCCCGGCGATCCAGTGTCAACACCGCATCCGTCTCGTACTGCTCGGCAACCACGACATTCACGGCGTCCGTGAGATCCAGGCGCAGTGCTGCGTACCGCGACTGGACGGTACGGGCTCCGCGCAGCACGGTCGCGGTCACTTCCGGGACCAGGACCCGCAGGTTCCGCTCCTGCCCCAGCAGCCAGTCCTGCACCGCGTAGGCCGTCCGGCGGTCCACGTTCCGAGTGATGATGTGCTCGATCTCACCGAACACCAATGGCGAGATCACCGTCGCCGACGCCTCGGCAAAGGCCCTGCGCGCAGTGGCATGCTCAGGATCGTCAATGTTGAACGCCGCCACCAGCCCGGACGTGTCCCCGACCACGATCATGCAGCGTGGCCGGACGAGCCGTACTTGCGGTCCTCGGCTTCCGCCACCGCCGCTCGCACATCGTCGTCACTCACCGGCCCGCCGAAACCGAATTCCGGTATGTCCCAGTCTCTCGACCAACGACGCGCCCGCAGCGCCGCGATATGGAACGCCTCCCGGAAGTACTCCGACTCCGGGCGCCCCTCCCTCGCGGCAGCCTCCTTGATGATCCTCAGGTCGTCTTCGTCGACCATTACTGTCGTCTTCTTCAAGGCCATATGGTTATGGTACCTCCACCACCCATCCGGCAGACCCGGCTGCCAACCGTCACGACGATCGGCGCTGAACCCGTCACCGGTCACCGGTCAGCTGCGTGGCGTGGTGCGGCTCGGCGGCCGCCGGAGGCGCGTCCGGGCCGTCCCGTACGACGTAGACGTCCTGAAGGTGTGACAAGCTCAGTCAGTTGCCGGTGCCGAGGTTGGCCATCATCGCGGCCGGGTAGCGGTCGCCCCGTGCCGAGCCAGCCGGGACGGCCTTCTCGATCTCGGCCAGGTCGTCCGCGGAAAGTGCCAGGTGGGCGGCGGGCAGAGCCTCGGTCAACCGATTGCGGGTACGGGCGCCGACGAGCGGGACGATGTCGCCGCCCTGGGCTGCCACCCACGCGATCGCCAGCTGGGCCACGGTGCAGCCCTTCTCCTCGGCCACCCGCCGCAGCGCCTCCACCAGGGCCAGGTTGTGTTCGACGTTGTCGCCCGAGAACCGTGGCATCCGGCTGCGGTGGTCACCCGGTCGCGCTTCGGTGTTCTGCCAGTGGCCCGAGATAAGGCCTCGGCTCAGGACGCCGTACGCGGTCATCCCGACGCCCAGTTCCCGCAGCGTCGGCAGCACGTCGGCCTCCACCCCGCGCGAGATCAGCGAGTACTCGATCTGCAGGTCGGCGACCGGGTGCACGGCGTGCGCCCGGCGGATCGTCTCAGCACCCACCTCGGACAGTCCCACGTGCCGCACGTACCCGGCTTCGATCATGTCCTTGACCGCGCCCACCGTGTCCTCGATCGGCACCTCCGGGTCCAGTCGTGCCGGCCGGTAGATGTCGACGTAGTCGACACCCAGCCGGGTCATCGCGTTGACGAAGACGAGGAGCATGATCCTGATCGGCTGCGAGAAGTCGCGCGGCCGGGTAGGACCCGCGAAGCAGGCGCCAGATGACCCGGCCGGCAGGGCCGCACGAGGTCTGTCTGCAGCCCGACCAGCCTCGATCAGTAGATCAGTTGAGAGGTTTGAATGTATCGATAACTGCCGGTAAGGTCGTGCTTGCATGTCGTTACCGAGATGGGAGCATCTGTGAGCAAGATCAGAAGCATCCTGGTAGGGGGCGTCATCGTCGCGTTGGTCGCAGCCGTGCCTGCGCCAGCCTCGGCAGAGCCTGGGAAGTCGGAGGTGTCTGACATCGCGCCGGCGATAGAACCGGCCACAGACGAAGCGCACAAGTACGCCCAGCTCTTCGCTCGCCAGGAGAAACTCAACGATGCGGCTGACGCCATCCGGGTGGCAGCCGGCGACCTGGCTCTGTCGGGTTTCGCTGGTGACCGAGTTGATCCCGCCGCCAACACCCTGACTGTTTACTGGCACGGTGAGCTGACAACGGCGGTCGAGATCGTTATCGCGAAGGTGCGCCGGGCTGGAATTGACGTCGAGGTGCGGGCCGCAGCCTACTCGCTGCACACCCTCGAAAAGGAGGCTGACCGTCTCGCGGGACAACAGTTCTCGTCTGGCCACGTCGTGCTCGTCGGCCCGGCCCCGGACGGCAACAGCCTTGAAGTCGGTGTCACACTGGCCGACGGCGACAGGCGCGCATCTACCGATCTGCGCCAGGTGTCTGACGAGCTAACCGGTAGCGTGAAACTGGACGTGTCGCTCGAGTCGCCCGCCGAGTTTACGACCCGGTTCGCGGACACCCAGCCCTACTGGGGTGGCGCGCTCATCCTGAATGGCGGTGCCTGTACCTCAGGCTTCGGTGTACGAGGCAACAACGGCGCAGCCCGCTACCTGCTCACTGCGGCGCATTGCGGTGCTGGGCAATGGCGAACGGGCAACGGCACCGTGATCGGCAACACCCTCTCCAACACGACGGTCGAGTACGACGGCATGCTGATCCTCACCAACGCTGGCTACAGCGTGTACGAGGGCCCATCCTTCGCCAGCGGCGACACCAACACGGGTCGCAACATCAGCGCTGCGTCCACCAACCACGTCGGCAACCTCGTCTGCTCCGGTGGATCCTTCTCCGGCTCCGCCTGCGGCTGGACCGTCCAAGCGCTCAACCAGACCCTCACGCCCATCGGCGGACCCACGATTCGAGGCCTGGTCCGAGCTGAGGGCGCGAACCGCGTCGCCGCTGTCGGCAACGGCGACAGCGGCGGCCCGGTCTATGTGCAGTCCGGCAACAGCGGCACGGCCCGCGGCATCATCAGCCTACGCTCGGCGAACCGCGACGAAATTGTGCCCTGCAGCGGAGTACCCAGCGGAGACATCAACGATCCCAACTCCCGGCAATGCTCGTGGAAGTGGTGGTACGTCGACATCAACGAGCAACTTTCCCGGCTCAGCGTGAACTTCCTCACCCCCTGACATTATTGTTCAGCTACTGGTCGGTCCGGACGGAATTCCGTCCGGACCGACCGAGAAAGGCGCGAACTCAGCCGAGCCCCGTTCCACCACGATCGGCTTCCGATAATGGTCAGATAGTCTCTCCGCCTCACCTGCTGCCCCATCCACCGTCATCACCAGAACAGCTGAGCCGTCGGGCGACGGACCCGCGCCGGAAACAGCGATACCTTCGCTGCGCCAGTACTCCACATCGGCCATGACCTGCTCGGTCAACACCAGCATCTCCTGCTCCGAGAGCCGGGCGTCCGCGAATCGGATTTCGACGTTGGCGAACTGATTTCGGACCACCACGTCGAGATCGCTGCCCGGCTTACGATAGACGGTCATCGTCCCGGCGGACTCATCCAGTATGATACCCGCATACCATCGTGCGTACCTTGTGCGCAGCAAATCCTCTACCTGCTCCGCAGCTTGGTCAGGCCTGGCCCCACCAACGTCGTCTCCCACGGCGCACCCAGTAGCGGCCAGCACCACGGCGACAACCAAGGCCAAGATTCTAGTTTTGCTGGGCACTACGCTTCTCCTCACTACACGAGTACTATCTCTCGCATTCGACGCTGCACGGGCTGCCCGGGTTCCCGTCCTGCTGCATCCCATGGGTCCTCGCATGGGGACGGTGAGCGCGCGGTGGGTCGGCGGATTGAAGCAGGCACAGAATGTCTTTGTCGACCATCACTGTTGGCATTACGTCGTCGGACACACCCTGGGCTCCCGGAAGCCGGCACGGACACGTCGCTGACAGCCTGAGCCGTCCGGCCGGCGATCGACGTCACAGCAGATCGAGCCGCATGAGCACCCGCGCGAACCCGGCGAGCACCGAGGTGGTGTCGGCTGCCTTCACGAAACCGGCGTGCTCGAAGACCGCGCGGGTCCCTACGTAGGCCATCGTGAGGTCCACCTTCTCGCCACGGTTGTCGACGGGGTAGCCCTCGATCGCCGGTGCGCCGCGCTCGCGGGCGAAGCCGACGGCACCGGCGAGCAGGTGGTGCACGATACCCTGCTTGCGGTGGCCCGGCCGTACCCGAAAGCACCACACGCTCCACACATCGAGATCGTCGAGGTGCGGGATTCGCCTGTTGCCGGCGAAGCTCGTGTCGGCTCGCGGGTGCACCGCCGCCCAGCCGACGACCTCGTCGCCGTCATAGGCGAGTACTCCGGGAGGGGGATCGAGCCCGATGAGTCCGCGTACCCGCTCACCGCGCATCGGCCCGCGCAGCTGCAGATTCTCCTTCGAGCCGATGCGGTAGCTCAGGCACCAGCACACGTTCGCGTCCGGTCGCTTCGGGCCGACGACAGTCGCGACGTCCTCGAACACCGTCGCCGGGCGGACTTCGATCGTCATGACGCCTACCCTGCCACCGTCCACCGACACACGGCGGTCAGCTGCGGCGCGGTGTCGCTCGGCGGCGCGGCTGCGGCACCGGCGGCACCGGGACGCCGGCGGCCTCCAGGGCCTCCCGCTGACCGCGAGCGGCGAGCCGGTCGGCGCGCTCGTTCTCCACGTGGCCGGAGTGGCCCTTCACCCAGTGCCAGACGACCTCGTGGTGACGGGTGACGGCCGCATCGAGCTCCCGCCACAGGTCCTCGTTCTTGACCGGCTCGCCCGCTTTCGTACGCCAGCCGTTGCGTTTCCAGTTCGCCATCCACGACATGACACCGTTACGGACGTACGTGCTGTCGGTGTAGAGGTCGACGGCGGATGCCCGGGTCAGCGCGGCCAGTGCCCGGATCGGGGCGGTGAGTTCCATCCGGTTGTTCGTGGTCGGGCTGGCCTCACCGCCGCACAGTTCCTTCTCGGCGTCGCCGTAGCGCAGCAGGGCACCCCAACCGCCCGGCCCCGGGTTGCCGCTGCACGCGCCGTCGGTCCAGATCTGCACCCGTGTCGTCCTCAGCCCCGCCACCCGGACAACCTACTGGTCGGCTTCACCGCGGTCGTCCCGGCATGGACGTTTTCCTCCAGTCGGAGAGTCCGCTCCGGCGCGGCCTGCCCCACCTGCTGACCGGGCACGACGTCGCGGTCCGGGGTCAGCGCCAGCGAGCGCCGCAACGACGCGGTCGAGCACAGCCCGACGAGCCCGGCCGCCAGCGCGCCGTAGAGCGCCTCGATCATCGACCGCTGCGGCAGCAGGACGACCTCCAGCAGGATCCATCCGCCGAGCGCGATGCCCGCCAGTCCGGTGGCGGCCCACGACCAGTGCCGGCCGGTCACCCGTTGCACCGGGGCAAGCCAGCGCCACCGTGGTCTGCGCAGCAGCCCGAACGCGCTGACCAGCGAGCCGAGCCCGAGACCGAGCCCCAGTACCAGGCCGGGTAGCCGCCAGGTGTCGACCAACGGCAGGTCGTGCAGCCATTCCGTACGGACGAAGTCGTTGCCGTACGGGTACAGCCACATCTCCACGCCACCGCCGACCGCCGTGACGCCGACGAAGATCAGCAGGCCGGCCGCCACCCGTACCGTCCACGGGCGGGCCCTGGTCGGCCCGGAAAGCTCGGTGGTTGAGCCCATACCTCAACGGTGGCCGGCCGGCCCTGCGCTGGCATCGGGCCGAAGGTCCCGGGACGCGGCGGTCAGGCGCCGGGCAGGCGGGTGGCGCGGCCCGGTGCGGCGATCCGCAGATCGGCTTCGATCTTGGCGGCGGTGGCCAGCAGGTGCGGCAGCAGTTCGCGGCGGATCGACTCGACGGTGTTGCGGCTGGCGTGCACCGAGATGTTCACCGCGGCGACCACTTTGCCGGCCCGGTCCCGGATGGGTGCCGCCACCGACCGCAGGCCCTCCTCCAACTCCTGGTCGACGATGGCGTACCCCTGGGCGCGGACCCGGTTCAGCTCCGCCCGCAACGCCGCCATGGTGTGGACGGTACGGCCGGTGAGCCGGTCCAGCCGGCTGCGCTCCAGCCGGATGATCGCCTCTTCCTCGGGCAGGTGCGCCAGCAGCACCCGGCCGACGGAGGTAGCGTACGCCGGGAACCGGGTCCCGACATTGATCGACACCGTCATGATCCGCGACGTCGGCACCCGAGAGACGTAGACGATCGAGTCGCCGTCCAGCACGCACACCGACGACGACTCGTGCACCTGGGCGACCAGCCGTTCCAGATGCGGTTCGGCGACCTCGGGCAGCGAGATGCTGGACAGGTAGGCGTAGCCCAGCTCCAGCACCCGGGGGGTGGGCGAGAACATCCGCCCGTCGGTGCGGACGTAGCCGAGGTCGACCAGGGTGAGTAGGAACCGGCGGGCGGCGGCGCGGGTCAGGTCGCATATCCGGGCCACCTCGCTGAGTGTCAACTCAGGATGCTGGGCGTCGAAGGCGCGGATCACGGCCAGGCCACGCTCCAACGACTGCACGAAATGAGCTTCCCGCCCATGCTCGCTCATGATTCTCCTGAGGTGATGGTCGCCGAACCCTAACCGGGTTCCACCGTGCCCGGATCCGCCGATGATCTTGCTTCGCTGTCGGGGATCCGACCATCCGGTTCCGGGTTCTCGGCCAGCACCTGCTGTGCCACCGCGTACGCGCTGTTCGCGGCCGGCACACCCGCGTAGACCGCGGTGTGCAGCAGCACCTCGTTGATCTCCTGTGCGGTCAACCCGTTGCGCAACGCGGCCCGCACGTGCATCGCCAGCTCGTCGGTGCAGTGCAGGGCGGTCAGTACGGCGAGCGTGACGCAGCTGCGGGTCCGCCGGTCCAGCCCGTCGCGGGTCCAGACGCTGCCCCACGCGTACCGGGTGATGAAGTCCTGGAAGTCGGCGGTGAACTCGGTCGTGTTGGCCACCGCCCGGTCCACGTGCGCGTCGCCGAGGACCGCCCGGCGTACCGCCATCCCGGCGTCGTACCTCGGATCCGACGACGGCGGTGCGGTGTCAGCCGGCGGGTCGGTCGCCATCGCCGGTCACCTCCTGTCCGGTGAGATGCGTCAAGATCAGCTCGGAGACCTGTTCGGCCTGCTCCACGCTGGCCAGGTGCGCGGCGTCGTCGACGATCCGCAGGGTGGCGTCGGGGATGCCGGCGACGATCGTCTCGCTGTGCGACGGCGGGGTGGCCGGGTCGTCGGCGCCGCCGATCACCAGGGTCGGTGCGGTGATCCTCGGCAGCAGCCCGGTCAGGTCCATCTGTCCGATCGCGACGCAGCATCCGGCGTACCCCTCGGCCGGGGTGGCCGCGATCATCGCGCGGGCGGCAGCGAAGACGTCGGGGCGCCGTACCGCGAACCCGGGGGTGAACCAGCGGGCCGCCACCGTGTCGGCCACCACCCCGGTGCCCCCGGCCCGCACCGTGGCCGCCCGGTCGGCCCACGCCTGCGCCGGGCCGAGCAGCGCCGAGGTGCAGCAGAGCACCAGCCGGTCGACCCGGGCGGCGGCGTGTCCGGCCAGCCACATCCCGGTCATCCCGCCGAGGGACACCCCGGCCACGTGGACCCGGTCCAGCTCCAGACGGTCCAGCAGGGCGAGCACGTCGGCCCCGAGATCGTCCAGACTGTACGGACCGGGCGGTACCGGGGAGCGGCCGTGCCCCCGGGTGTCGTAGCGCAGCACCCGCAGCCCGGCACCGGTGAGCACCGGCACCTGCGGATCCCACATCGCCCGGGTGCTGCCCAGCGAGTTGGCCAGCAGCACCACCGGCGCACCGTCGGGTCCGACGATCTCGTGGTCGACCGCCACCGGATGGCTGTCGGTGGTCATCAGCGGTCCTCCTGCGTCGGTCGGCTGCGGTGGTCGCGCAGCGCCCGGTCGATCAGCTCGCCGTACGCGCCGAGGTAGCCGGCCGGGTCGAGCAGCTCGTCCAGCTGTGCCCGGCTGAGCACCGCGCTGACCTGCGGGTCGGCTGCCAGCCGGTCGGCCAGCCCGGCGGCGGGCCCGCCGCCGGTGACCGCCGCCTTGACGATCTCGTTGGCCCGGTGCCGGCCGAGCTGCCCGGCCAGTGCCCCGCTGACCCGCTCGGCGAGCAGCGCCCCGCCGGTCAGGTCGAGGTTGGCCCGCATCCGTACGGCGTCCACCCGCAGCCCTTCCAGGCAGGTACGCAGCCAGTAGGCGGCCGAGCCGACCGACTCCAGCAGGTTGCGCAGCGCCCGCCACTCGGCGTGCCAGCCGCCGGCCGCCCGTTGGTGCTCCTGGGTCATCGCGGCCAGCAGGGTGGCGACCAGGCCGGGGGCCTGGCCGGCGCAGGCGACGGCGGTGACGGCCGCGACCGGGTTGCGTTTGTGCGGCAGGGTCGACGATCCGCCGGGGCGTTCCTCGGCCAGCTCGGCGATCTCGGTCTGGGCGTGCAGCGTGACGTCGCGGGCGATCTTGCTGATGCTGCCGGCGGTGCCGCCGAGCACGCCGGCCAGGTCGGCCAGCCGGCTCCGGTCGGTGTGCCAGGGCAGCTGCGGGGCGGCCAGGTCGAGCTCGGTGGCGAGCCGGTCGACCAGGGCCGGGCCGTCGGCGCCGAACGCGGCGAGGGTGCCGGCGGCGCCGCCGAGCTGAACGGCGGGGGCCTCGTCCCGGACGGTGCCCAGCCGGCGGACGGCGGTGTCCAGCGCGGTCAGCCAGCCGGCGGCGACCAGCCCGAAGGTGGTCGGCAGCGCCTGCTGCAGCAGGGTCCGGGCGGGCAGCAGAGTGTCCCGGTGCGTCTCGGCCAGCCGGGCGGCGGCCGAGGCGGCCCGCCGCACGTCGTCCAGCATCGGGCCCAGCGCCCGGCGGACCACCAGCATGGCGGCCGTGTCCAGGATGTCCTGGCTGGTGGCCCCGGCGTGCACGTACCGGGCGGTGTCCGGCCCGACGGCGGCGCGTAACGCGGCGACCAGCGGCACCACCGGGTTGCCGGCGCTGGTCGCACCCGCGCCGATCGCCGCCGGGTCGAACCGGTGGTCGCGGGCGGTGGCGGTGATCGCCGCGGCGGCCGCTGCCGGCACCGTGCCGCAGGCCGCCTGGGCGCGGGCCAGCGCCGCCTCGGCGTCGAGCATGGCACGCAGCCAGGCCCGGTCGTCGACGGCGGCCCGGACCCCGCCGGCGGCGAGCAGCGGGTCGAACAGACCGACCGGCGCGGGATCGTCGATGGTGGACTCCGGGTCAGACGGCGAAGAAAACGGTTTCATGCTCGCCCTGCAGTCGGATGTCGAACCGGTAGCCGTCCGGCTCGGCGGTCGCGATCAACGTGCCGCGTCGGGCCTGCGGCAGCCCGGCCAGCACCGGGTCGGCGGCGTTCGCCTCGACCTCGTCCGGGAAGTAGATCCGGGTGACGACGCGGTGCAGCAGGCCACGGGCGAACACCGACACGGCCACATGCGGGGCCTGTGGCCGCCCGTCCGGGCCGGGCACCGGCCCCGGTTTGCGGGTGCGTACCGCCCACTCGCCGGTCTCATCCGTGGGGCAGCGGCCGAAGCCGCGGAACCCGGCCACCGCGCCGCGCGGATCGTCCGGATGGTCGAACCGGCCCTGCGGGTCGGCTTGCCAGGTTTCGATCAGACCGTCCGGCACCGGGTCGCCGGCGCCGTCGAGGAGCCGGCCGCGCAGCCAGATCGCCGCCGGGTCGGTCTCGTCGACCACGAACGGCCCGTCCGGCCAGGGCAGACCGATCCCCAGGTACGGCCCGACGGTCTGCGCCGGGGTCAGCCCGGTCTGCTGGTCCCAGTCCGCCGCGGTCACGCTGGTGGTCACGATTCCTCCATCGGGGTCGCCTCGGTGCCGCGCAGCACGATGTCGAACCGGAAGCCGAGCGCCCACTCCTCGACCGTGTTGGCCAGGTCGAAGCTGGCGATCAGCCGTTGCCGGGCGGCCGGGTCGGGGATCGAGTTGAAGACCGGGTCGTAGGCGAACAGCGGGTCGTCGGGGAAGTACATCTGGGTCACCAGCCGCTGGGTGAAGGCCCGGCCGAACAACGAGAAGTGGATGTGCGCCGGCCGCCACGCGTTGAAGTGGTTGCGCCACGGGTAGGCGCCGGGCTTGATGGTGACGAACCGGTAGCGGCCCATCGAGTCGGTCATCGCCCGGCCGACGCCGGTGAAGTGCGGATCGAGCGGTACGTCGTGCTGGTCGAGCTTGTGCAGGTAGCGCCCGCCGGCATTGGCCTGCCAGACCTCCACCAGGGTGTCCGGCACCGGCCGGCCGTCGCTGTCGCGGATCTGGCCGTGCACGACGATCCGCTGCCCCTGGGCTTCGCCGTCGCCGCTGCGGCTCAGGTCCGCGTCGGCTGCGGTGACCCGGCCCTCGCCGAGCAGCGGGCCGGTGATCTCGGTGAGCGTCTGCGGGAGCAGCACCGGCGACTCGGCCGGGGCGCGCAGCACCGTGGACTTGTAGTCGGGGGAGAGCAGCGGCGGATGCACGGCGGTGTCGTCGCGCCGGTAGCGCGGCAGGAGCAGCCCGCCGGGGCGGTCGGCCTGTACGGGCGTGGTGTCGGGCATGGCGGTGCCTCCTTGGATCAGCTCTACCCGCCGGGGTCAGGGGTTCAGCAGCTGGCGCAGGGCGGCCAGCTCCTGCGGGGTGGGTTCGTCGGTGGTCGTCAGGTCGGTGGCGATCTTCAGCGGCCAGCCGGTGGCCGCCACGGCCTGCTCGACACCCACTCCGGGGTGCAGCTGGGTGAGGGTCAGCTCGCAGGTGTCCGGATCCGGGCGCAGCATGCCGAGGTCGGTGATGACCAGGGTGGGACCCCGGCCACGCAGGCCGAGGCGTTGCCGGTCGCCGGGGCCTGCGCCGAAGCCGACCGAGGTGACGAAGTCGACCCGGTCGACGAACGTGCGCCGGCTCTGCGGCACGATGACGATCACTTCGCCGCACGAGGCGGCGATCTCCGGGGCGCCGCCCGCGCCGGGCAGCCGTACCTTCGGGTCGGTGTAGTCGGTGCCGATCACCGTGGTGTTGATGTTGGCGTACCGGTCGATCTGCGCGGCGCCGAGGAAGCCGACGTCGATCCGGCCGGGCTGCAGCCAGTAGTTGAAGATCTCCGGCACCGAGACGACGGCGTCGGCGGTCTCGGCGAGTACCCCGTCACCGATGGACAGCGGCAGCCGGCCGGGCTTCGCGCCGATGGTGCCGGACTCGTAGACCAGCACCAGGTTGGGGGAGTGGGTTTGCCGGGCCAGGTTGGCCGCGGTGCTGGGCCGGCCGATGCCGACGAAGCAGCGGGCGTCGTCGCGCAGCGCCCGGGCGGCGGCGACGGTCATCATCTCGTCGCGGGTGAACCTGTCGACGGCCGGTTGCTCGTTCACTCGGCACCACCGTACGTCGCGTCGCTCCCCGCCGTGGCCAGGACGTGTTCGTCGAGCCAGCGGGTGAAGGTGTCCCGGTCCCGGCTGATCTCGTCCCACTGCTGGTAGTAGTCGTTGGCCCGGTCGCTGTAGTCCATCGCGTACGACGGGTACGCCCCGCCGGGCACCTCGGCGACCCGGGTGACCGCCCAGCCGGGCAGCACCACCGCGCCGGGCCGGGGGGTCAGCTCGTCGACGGTCTCCTCGACGGTGACCAGCGACCGTGCGGACGCCAGCACGACCTCCTTGTGCACGCCGGTGATGCCCCAGATCTGCACGTTGCCGTGCCGGTCGGCGCGCTGTGCGTGCACGATGCCGACGTCGGGGTTGAGCGCCGGTACGGCGGTGAGCACCTCGCCGGTGAACGGACAGGTGATCGGCGCGATGGTCGGGGTGCGGTCGACGAGGTCGGTGCCGACGTACCCGCGGAGTACGGCGAACGGCAGGCCAGCGGCGCCGGCGACGTACCGGTTGGCCATCCCGGCGTGGCTGTGCTCCTCGATCTCCAGCGGACGGGGCCAGCCGCGCTGCACCGCGTCGCGGAACCGGTGCAGCGAACCGACCCCGGGGTTGCCGGCCCAGCTGAAGATTAGCTTCTTGGCGCAGCCGGCGCCGATCAGCTGGTCGTAGACGACGTCCGGGGTCATCCGGATCAGCGTGAGGTCGCGTCGGCCCTGCCGGATGATCTCCTGTCCGGCCGCGGTCGGGATCAGGTGGGTGAATCCCTCCAGGGCGACGCTGTCGCCGTCGTGGACCAGGTCGGCGACAGCATCAGCCAGCGAGGAAATTTCAGCCATACATCATTCCCGGTGCGTGTGATGAACAAAAGTTCGCTAAGCGAACGGTACGGCCGGGGTTGCCGGCCTGTCAACGCGGCTGCTCCAGTCCAGCGGCAGCCCCACGTAGTTCTCCGCCAGGGTGGTCGCCGCCGCGGTGGAGGTCGACACGTACTCCAACTGGGCCACCTGGAGCCGGTGACTGAACTCGTCGGCGTCGGTGGGCCGGTGCAGCAGCCCGGTCATCCAGGAGGAGAAGTGCTGGACCCGCCAGATCCGGCGCAGGCACCGGGCCGAGTACTCGTCCAGCCCGGTCCCGCGTCCCTGACGGAACCAGGTGGTCAGCGCCTCGGCCAGGAAGCGGACGTCGGCGACCGCCAGGTTCAGCCCTTTCGCGCCGGTCGGCGGCACGATGTGCGCCGCGTCGCCGGCCAGGAACAGCTGGCCGTAGCGCATCGGTTCGGTAACGAAGCTTCGCATCGGGGTCACCCCCTGTTCCAGGATCGGGCCCTCCTTCAAGGTGAAACCGTCGTTGGTCGCCAGCCGGGTGTGCAGCTCGTCCCAGATCCGCGCGGTCGGCCAGTCGCTCAGCTCGGTCCCGTTGGGCACCTGCAGGTAGAGCCGGGTCACCTCAGGGCTGCGCATGCTGTGCAGGGCGAACCCGCGCTCGTGCTGGGCGTAGATCAGCTCGTGTGCCGAGGGGGCGGCCTGGGCCAGCACGCCGAGCCAGCTGAACGGGTACGTGTGCTCGACGGTGCGCCGGGCCGAGGCGGGGATGCTGTCTCGGGAGACGCCGTGGAAACCGTCACATCCGGCGACCATCAGGCAGTTCAGTTCGCGTATCGTGCCCTCGTGCGCGAACCGAATGACCGGGGCATCGCTGTCGATCCCGGCCAGCTCGACATCGGAGACGTCGAACAGGATCTCGCCGCCGGCTGCCAGCCGGGCGGCGATCAGGTCCTTCACGACCTCCTGCTGGCCGTAGACGGTGATCCCTCGGCCGCTGGTCAGCGCGGCCAGGTCGATCCGTCGGCTGACGCCTTCGAAGCGCAGCTCAAGGCCGGTGTGCACGAGTCCTTCGCGGCGCATCCGGGCGCCGACGCCGGTGTCGGCGAGCAGTTGCGCCGTGTCGTGTTCGAGCACCCCGGCCCGGACCCTGCTCTCCACGTACGCCCGCCCGCGGGTCTCCAGCACGACCGAGTCGATACCCTCGAGATGCAGCAGGTGGGCGAGCATCAAGCCAGCTGGTCCCGCTCCGATGATGCCAACCTGGGTTCGCACGACGCTCCCTCCACCTGCCGGATTGGCAGGAATCTTCCGATATGTGACATTGACGCGAGCCCTCGCTGGGCCGTACGTTCATCATAAGAACCACCGTTCGGTCAGCGAACGCCCCTGACTGACCCAACTCGATCCCATCCCCTGGAGGTCCCATGCGACGGCCCCTCGTCGCCTTCACCCTGGCTACCGCGCTGCTGGTCACCGCCGCCTGTGGTTCCGACTCGTCCACCGACGAGGGCGGCGGCACCGACGACGTCACCGACGTCACCGTCGGCATCATTCCGATCGTTGACGTCGCGCCGATCTACCTCGGTGAGGAGAAAGGCTTCTTCGCCAAGCGCGGCATCAACCTGACCATGGAGAGCGGTCAAGGTGGTGCCGCGATCGTCCCCGGCGTGGTCAGCGAGCAGTTCCAGTTCGGCTTCAGCAACGTGACCTCCCTGCTCACCGCGCAGACCCGTGACGTGCCGGTGCAGATCGTCGCCAACGGCGTGGCCTCGACCGGAAACCCCGAGGCCGACTTCGGCGGCGTGGTGGTCCGCGAGGACAGCCCGATCCAGACCGCCGCCGAACTGGCCGGCAAGAAGGTCGCGGTGAACACGCTGAAGAACATCGGCGACACCAGCGTCCGCGAGTCGGTGCGCAAGGCCGGCGGCAACCCGGACGACATCGAGTTCGTCGAGATGGCCTTCCCGCAGATGCCGGCCGCCGTCGCCAACGGCGACGTCGACGCCGCCTGGATGGTCGAGCCGTCGCTCGCCATCGCCAAGGACGCCGGTGGCCGGGTCGTCGCCTGGAACTTCGTCGACACCGCCCCGAACCTGACCGTCGCGGTCTACTTCACCAGCACCAAGCTCGCCCAGGAGAACCCCGAGCTGGTCGAGAACTTCCAGGAGGCGATGGCCGAGTCGCTGTCCTACGCCAACGCCCACCCAGACGAGGTGCGCACCGTGCTGCGTAGCTACACCGACATCGACCAGGCGATCCTGGACGCGATGACGCTGCCGATGTGGCCGGCCGAGATCAACCGGGCGTCGATCGAGCGGGTGGCCGAACTCGGACTCGCCGACAGTGTCTTCGATGCCGAGCCCGACCTGGACGCGCTGCTGCCGTGACAGCGGTCGACAACGCCCCGGTCGGGGCCGGCGGAGCCGGCCCCGACCGGGGCGCGTCAGCAGCAGCCCGCCGGGCCGCACCGAGCCGGCGCCGTCGGCCGCCGACGGCGCTGTTCGGCGTCGCCGGCCTGGCCGGTCTGCTGGTCCTGGTGCAGGTCCTCCCGTCGACCCCGCTCGTCTCGGCGCGCTACCTGCCGCCGGCCACCGAGATCCTCGCCGCCCTGGTCGAGCTGCTCGGCGACGGTGCCTTCTGGTCGGCGCTCGGTGACACGCTGACCGGCTGGGCGATCGGCCTGGCCATCGCGGTCAGCGCCGGCATCGTCCTCGGCGTGCTGATCGGTTCGGTGCCGGCGCTGCGCGCGGTCACCGCCTCGACGATCGAGTTCCTGCGGCCGATCCCGTCGGTCGCGCTGATCCCGCTCGCCGTGCTGCTCTACGGTACCGGCCTCGAATCGACCCTGCTCCTGGTCGTCTACGCGGCGTTCTGGCAGGTGCTGGTCCAGGTCCTGTACGGCGTACAGGACGTCGATCCGGTCGCCGACGAGACCGCCCGCAGCTACGGCCTCGGCCGCTGGGCCCGGATTCGCCACGTCATCTGGCCGACCTCGTTGCCGTACGTGATGACGGGCGTGCGGCTCGCCGCCGCGGTCGCCCTGGTGCTGGCGATCACCGCAGAGCTGGTCATCGGCGCACCCGGGCTGGGCAACCGGATCGCCGTCGCGCAGACCTCCGGCGCCGTCGACCTGATGTACGCCCTGGTGGTGGTCACCGGACTGCTCGGCGTCGGGATCAATCTGATCGCCCGGGCGGTCGAGCGGCGGGCACTGTCCTGGCACCAGTCGATGCGCGGCGAGGTGATCGTGTGAGTGTGACCGGGGTGTTGAAGCGGGCCGGGCTGGTCGTCGCGCTGCCGGCCGTACTGTTCGCCGTCTGGTGGTTCAGCAGCGCGGGTAGCACCAGCTTCTACGCGCCGCCGCTGAGTAAGATCCTCGGCACCTTCGCCGAGACCTGGACCGTCGAGCGCCTACGTGCCGACGTGCTGCCCAGCCTGCTGCGGCTGGCCGCCGGTTACGCGGTGGCGGTGCTCGTCGGCGTCGCGCTGGGCGTACTGGTCGGCAGCATCCGCACCGTGCGGGCCACGCTGGAACCGGTACTTGAGTTCTTCCGGGCCATCCCGCCGCCGGTGCTGGTGCCGATCATCATGCTTTTCGCCGGCATCGAGAACACCATGAAGATCGTGGTGATCGCGGCCGGCTGCGTATGGCCGATCCTGCTCAACACCGTCGAGGGCGTGCGCGCCACCGACGAGGTGCTCTCCGACACGGCCCGCTCCTACGGCCTGACCGGTCCGGCCCGGCTGCGGCACCTGGTGCTGCCGGCGGCCAGCCCGCAGATCGCCGCCGGCATGCGCCAGGCTCTGTCGATCGGCATCATCCTGATGGTGATCAGCGAGATGTTCGCGGCCAGCAACGGTCTCGGGTTCACCATCGTGCAGTTCCAGCGCACCTTCGCGATCCCGCAGATGTGGACCGGCATCCTGCTGCTCGGTCTGCTCGGCTTCGCCCTGTCGGTGCTCTTCCGCTTCGTCGAGATGCGGGCGTTGGCCTGGTACCACGGCCTGCGCCAGGCGCAGCGCAGCTCTTGACCCGCTGCCCGGCTCGGCTGCCCGCGTGGCGGCGCCGGAAAGGATAGAGAGGTAACGAGCCCATGCTCGATGTCCAGGGCCTGCGCAAGGTCTACGACGGGCGGCAACGCCAGGTCGAGGCGGTGCGCGACCTCACCTTCACCATCGACGACGGTGACCTGGTCTGCCTGGTCGGCCCCTCCGGCTGCGGCAAGACCACCCTGCTCAAGTGCATGGCCGGGCTGCTGCCGGCAACCTCCGGCGAGGTCCGGCTGCGCGGCCGGCCGATCACCGGGCCGCCGCCCGGCATGGCGGTCGTCTTCCAGGAGTACGGGCGCAGCCTGTTCCCGTGGATGAGCGTGCGGGACAACGTCGAGCTGCCGCTGCGGCAGAAGCGCATCGCCCGGGGCAAGCGCCGGGAACTGGTCGACGAGGCGCTGGCCGCCGTCGGTCTGGCCGACACCCACAACGCCTACCCGTGGCAGCTGTCCGGTGGCATGCAGCAGCGGGTGGCGATCGCCCGCGCGGTCGCGTACCAGCCGGATGTGCTGTTGATGGACGAGCCGTTCGCGGCGGTCGACGCCCAGACCCGCGCGGACCTGGAGGACCTGATCCGCCAGCTGTGGCAGCGGCTCGGGGTGACCATCCTGTTCGTCACTCACGACATCGACGAGGCGGTCTACCTGGGGCAGCGGGTGCTGATCCTGTCCTCGTCGCCGACCGTGGTGCAGGAGAGCCTGCGGATCGACCTGCCGGACACCCGCGACCAACTGCACACCCGCGCCGAGCCGCGCTTCACCCAGCTGCGCGGGCACGTCTACGAGCAGATCCAGGCGGCCAAGCGGGGGCAGCGACCACCCGCCCAGGCCGGCCGGCCCTGACCCTTCCCGCCCTTCCGAGGAGGACCGAGATGCCCGTGGCCTATCTCGTCGCCGGAGTGCGCACGCCGTTCGGCCGCTACGCCGGGGCGCTCGCCCCGGTGCGTCCGGACGACCTGGCCGCCCACGTGATCCGCGAACTCGTCGCCCGGCACCCCTCGGTCGACTGGGACGCCGTCGACGACGTGGTGCTCGGCTGCGCCAACCAGGCCGGCGAGGACAACCGCAACGTGGCCCGGATGGCGGCGCTGCTGGCCGGCCTGCCGACCCGGACCAGCGGCACCACGGTGAACCGGCTCTGCGGTTCCGGGCTGGACGCGGTGGCGATCGCCGCCCGTTCGGTGGTCGCCGGCGAGGCGGACCTGGTCGTCGCCGGCGGGGTGGAGAGCATGAGCCGGGCGCCGTTCGTGCTGCCGAAGGCGGCCACGGCGTACGCGCGCACCGCGGAGATCCACGACACCACCATCGGCTGGCGGCTGGTCAACCCGCTGATGCGGGCCGGCTGGGGCACCGACTCGATGCCGGAGACAGCGGAGAACGTGGCCGCCGAGTACGGCGTGGACCGGGCCGCGCAGGACGCCTTCGCGCTGCGGTCCCAGCAGCGGGCCGCCCAGGCCCAGGCGAGCGGCCGGTTGGCGACCGAGATCGTGCCGATCGAGGTGCCGCAGGGCCGTAAGAGCACGCTGACCGTTTCGGTCGACGAACACCCCCGGCAGACGTCGCTGGAGAAGCTGGCCGCCCTGCCGACGCCGTTCCGCTCCGGCGGCACGGTGACCGCCGGCAACTCCTCCGGGGTCAACGATGGCGCGGTCGCGCTGCTGGTGGCCAGTGACTCGGCCGTCCGGCGGTGCGGTCTCACCCCGCTGGCCCGGGTGGCCGGCGCGGCCACCGCTGGCGTCGAGCCCCGGGTGATGGGCATCGGGCCGGTACCGGCCACCCGCCGGTTGCTCGGTCGACTGGGCGTCGATCTGTCCGAAGTGGACGTCGTGGAGCTCAACGAGGCGTTCGCCGCGCAGGCGGTGGCGGTGCTGCGGGAGCTGGGCCTGCCAACCGAGGCGGAGCACGTCAACCCGAACGGCGGGGCGATCGCCCTCGGGCACCCGCTCGGGGCCAGCGGGGCGCGGCTGGCGCTGACCGCCGCGCTGGAACTCGGGGTCCGCGACGCCGACCGGGCGCTGTGCACGATGTGCATCGGGGTCGGGCAGGGCATTTCGCTACTGCTCGAGTCGGCCAGCTGAGATAGTGCCGGTCTGCCGATCCGGTGGTCGGGTGTCGGGCCGGATTCGGGCAATGTCGTGAACCTGCCAACGGTGCACATTCCACCGTCGTGGCGTTAGCATGGGCCGGCGCCCGGTGCGGCCGGCTGGTGCCCGTGCCGACCCGCCCGTCACGCCAGGGCCGACGCGGACATCGCGAACGAGCTGGAGGCAGGATGGCGGAGCAGGCCAGTGGAGTCCCGGCCGGAGTAGACCTGAGCCGCCCCAGCGCCGCGCGGGTCTACGACTACTTCCTCGGCGGGGCCCACAACTTCGACGTGGACCGTCAACTCGCCGAGCAGATCGCCGCGATGACGCCGCACCTGGCGGAGACCATGCGGGCCGGCCGGGCGTTCCTGCGTCGGGCGGTCCGGACGCTGCTCGCCGACGGCGTCGACCAGTTCCTGGACATCGGCTCAGGAATTCCGACGGTGGGCAACGTTCACGAGGTGGCCCACGCGGTCAACCCGGCGGCCACCGTGGTCTACGTGGACATCGATCCGGTGGCCGTGGCACACAGTCGGAGCATCCTGGCTGAAGTCGGGCGGGCCGTGGTCCTGCAGGCCGATCTGCGTGCACCGGAGGCAATCTGTGCGCAGGCCGCCGCGACCGGCCTGATCGACTTCGCCCGACCGGTCGGCATCCTGCTCGCCGGGGTGGCGCACTTCGTGCCCGACGCCGACGACCCCCAGGGCATCCTTCGGCGGCTGCGGGCGACCGCGGCGGTCGGCAGCTACCTGGTCATCTCCCACGCAACCTACGAGGACCAGCCGCCGGAGGTACTGGCCGCGCAGCGGTTGTCGGCCAGGACCGACACCGAGATCACGTTGCGCTCGCGGGCGGAGGTGACCGCGATGTTCGGTGACTTCACCATCGTCGACCCGGGAGTCGTCCATCTGCCACTGTGGCGGCCGGACCCGGACGCCGAATTGGACGCACACCCGGAGCGGTTCGGTGCCTTCGGCGGCGTTGCCCGCCTGGACGCCGCCGCGGTCTGACCATGGCGACGTCCGAGACGGGCGATGGCGGTGCCGATCCCGAGGGTGTGCGCCGCTTCGCCCGGAACTGGGCGGCGGCCGCCGCCGGGCTCGGCTATCTGCCGCTGAGCTTTGCCGAGAGCGCCGACATCCTGCACGGGCACACGCTGCGGCTGGCCGCGGCGGTGCTGGCCGGGACGTTCGACGGCCAGGCCGGCCGGGATGTCGGGCGCTGGCTGGTGGAGGGCCACCTGACCGAACCCGCCGTGCTGGGCTGGACCATCCAGGCCCTCGGCGAGGACTTTCTGCCGCTGGTGCTGCCGCAGCTGGCGACGTCGGCACCGGCCCGGGAACGGACCACCCACCTGCAGGGCGCGCTCGCCGAGGGGTACGCTCGGGCGCTGCGCAACCGGACCTTCGCGCAGCAGTCCATCATCCGGCAGGCGGCCTGGTCCGCCCGGGACGCTGCCGAGCAGGCGCTGCGGGACAGCGAGGTCCGGTTCCGGGCGGTATTCACCGGCGCGGCGATCGGCATCGGGCTGGCCGACCTCGACGGGCGGATCATCGATGTCAACCAGGCGTTCGCCGACATGCTCGGCTACACCATCGCGGAACTGCGGGAAATCAACGTCGGGCAGCTGTTCCACCCAGACGACGCGCCCGGCATGTACCAGTTCTACCTTGACCTCATCGAGGGCAAGCACGACCGCGCCCGGGTGGAGAAGCGCTACTACCGCAAGGACGGCGCACCGATCTGGACGGACCTCGCGGTGTCGCTGATCCGGCACGACGACGGCCGACCCCGGTTCACCGTCGCGATGGTCGAGGACATCACCGACCGGTACGAGCTGCAGGAGCGGCTGCGTTTCCAGGCCGAGCACGACCCGCTGACCAGGCTGCCGAACCGGGTGCTCTTCTTCGACCGGCTCGCTGAGGCGATGGCCGACCCGGGCGGGCAGGTCGGCGTGTGCTTCCTGGATCTCGACGGGTTCAAGTCGATCAACGACGGGCTCGGTCACGACGTCGGCGACCAGTTGCTCGCCGTGGTGGCGCGGCGGCTCGCCGACAGCGCTGCCGACTGCGGGCACCTGGTCGCCCGGATGGGCGGCGACGAGTTCGTGATCCTGGTGACCCGCTGCACCGGCACGTCGCAACTGGTCGACGTCGCCCAGGCCGCGCTGGCCGCGCTGGCCGCTCCGATCCAGGTCGACGGGCACCAGTTGACCGTGTCGGCGAGCATCGGGGTCGTCGCCTCGCCCACGGCCGGCACGACCCCCACCGAGGTGATGAAGGCCGCGGACACCACCCTGTACTGGGCCAAGGCCGACGGGCGAGGCCGGTGGGCGGTCTTCGACCCGGTACGGGGTGCGCGCGACGTGACCCGTTCGGCGCTCGCCGCCGCGTTGCCGGCCGCGCTGGACAGCGGCGAGTTCGTCGTCGAATACCAGCCGATCACCCGGCTGTCCGACCGGACGGTCTCCGCCGTCGAGGCGCTGATCCGCTGGCAGCATCCGATTCTAGGTCGGCTCGGGCCGGACCGGTTCGTCGCTCTCGCCGAGGAGACCGGGCTGATCGTCCGGCTCGGCCGGTGGGTGCTGGAACAGGCGTGCCGGCAGGCCAGCCGGTGGCGGGCCGAGCACCCACAGGCGCCGATCGTGGTCAGCGTCAACATCTCTGCCCGCCAGGTCAGCGACCCGCAGCTCGTCGGGGAGGTGGCCGGGGTGCTCACCCGGACCGGTCTGCCACCGGAGCTGCTGCAGCTGGAGCTGACCGAGAGTGCGGTGATGGCCACCGGTGGTGAGCCACTGCCGGCGCTGCGCCGGCTGGCCACGCTCGGTGTCCGGTTGGCCATCGACGACTTCGGCACCGGCTACTCCAACCTCGCCTACCTGCGGCGGATGCCGATCCACGTGCTCAAACTCGCCGGTCCCTTCGTGGAAGGGATGCGGGTCGCCGGTCCGGAGGGCGACCGCGACGAGCGGATCGTCGACGCGCTGGTCCGGCTGGCCCACGCGCTCAACCTGACAGTCACCGCCGAGGCGGTGGAGACCGGTGAACAGGCGGACCGGCTGGTGGCACTCGGCTGCGACCAGGCCCAGGGCTGGCATTTCGGCCGTCCGGTGCCAGCCGGGGAGATCACTGAGCGGCTGTCGCGTGGCCCGGATCGGCCCGTAGCCGGACAGTGAGGTCGACAGCCGCGTCGTGGGCGAGCCGGTCGGCCGTGTCCCGGCCGAACCGCACCAGATCCGGCACGGGTACGCCGTACAGCCGCTGCCCGGCGTACGGCGCGATCCGGTCTGCGGCCCTGGCCAGCAGCCGCGCCGCGCCGGCCAGGTTGCCCCGCCGCGCGTGGGTGAGCCCGACCGCCAACTGCGCCAGCCCGCGCCAGAACTCACGCTCCACCGGCGGTGCCGCCTTCCAGGCCGACTCCAGCACCTCGTGGGCGTGGAACGGCCGGCCAGCGTCGAGCAGCCGCTGCGCCTCGTCGAGCGCGTCGTGCGGCGTGAGTGCCAGGTCGTCGGGCATGGTCGGTACGCCCGACGCGCCCGGCGGCAACGGCCGACCCAGCTCGTCGCGCGGCCGGGAGTTGCGTGGCCGACCCGCTGGGTCACGGTCCCGCTCTGGACGGTGGTCACCTGGCGACAGACGAGCCATCGGTCAACAGTAGTGCGGGCGACCGGGCCGGCAGGTCAGCGGGTGCCGGTCAGCGGGTGTCGGCGACGGGCAGGTCGCCGAATCTGGCGCCGCCTTCGCGTACCAGGTCCGCTGGCAGCCGGCCACCCCAGCGCGGATCGAGGACGACGGCGAGGGACTCCTGGTTGGTCAACGCCGTCGGTAGCGGAGTGCTCCGGGCCGGGCCACTGCGGCATCGGGCCAGATCCAGCCGGATCAGGGTGCCGTCGGTTCGGTGGTACCGCACCGAGCGGCCACCGAGGCAAGTGTCGGAGACATCATCGAAGATCACCGTGCCGCCGTCGGCCAGTGGGTAGCAGATCCGGCCGGCGGCGCAGCTCGCCGCCAGCGCGTCGTCCGGCAACTGGTCGGCCGACACCGAGAACCGGATCAGCAGGGGGCCGTCTCCCCGGTCCAACTGGAGCTGCACGGCCACGCCAGCCGACCCGGCCGGGTTGCCCTTGGCGTACCCGCTGATTCGGCCGGCCGGCAGCAGCCGGGTGAGCAGTTCCAGCGCACCCTCTGCGGTGACCGGTGTGGTGTCGCCGATGGCGGCCGGCGGGATGTCGAGGCCCCACACGGCGACCGGACAGTTGGCCACCTCGGTGGGCGCGGCCGGCAGCGCGGTGACCGTGGCCGTGCCGCCGTTGACGTCACATCCGGACCGGACCGTCGGCTCGCCGGTGGCCGGCGGCACAGGTGCGATGCTCGTCGCCTCGGCCAATTTCGCGTCGGGGGTGACCGATCCGGCCGGTGCCGCCGGCTGACCGACGCCCGGCGCACCGACGTCGGGCGGTCCACCGCCCGGCACCGGCAGCCCGACCCCCACCACCGTCGGGGCCAGCAGTACGGCACCCGTCGCCAGGGCGGCGGCGGTACCGACGCTGGCCGCCCGTCGGTTGCGGCGGCGTCGCCGCCCCAGGCGCACCGACTCGGCGACGAGATCCCCGATCGGTGGGGCCGGCCGCGCGGCCAGCTCCTGTTCCAGCAGTCGCCTCATCTCACCTGCCACGGTGACCGCCCTCTCCGGTTCCGCTGGCTATGTCCGCCGGGCGTCGGTTCGGCGCCCGTACCCGGCATGACGTCCCGGCCAGGCGGTCCGGTGACAGACCGCGCCGGACCGCCTCCAGACATCGGCGGTGCGCACCACGGTGATGTTCTGCGCCTTCGACGGTCCGCCCCTGGTCGTCCGGTTGCACGGCGTCGGCACGGTGGTGCCCGTCGGACCGGCGCTTCGCCGCGCTGGCCGGTGCCTCGGTGACGCGCTTGGTCAACACGGGGTGCGAGCGGTAATCGTCGTCGACGTGCAGCGGGGTCAGTGACTCCTGCGGTACGGCGGACCGCCGAGGACCTCGCCGAGTACCGGGCGACCCGCAACGCGGCCAGCATCGACGATTTGTCCGCCCTCTCCCCACCGCCCAGTCGACCACACGTTACGTTCGTGCGGCGCCGGGGTAGGAGGCGACCCACGCCGCACGACCGGGCCCGCCCCGGCCGGCGGACGTTGCGGGACTCCGCAAATGGACGCGGTGGCGGCGGCCGGGTGACGGGTTCGATGAGCGAGGGTGGCCAGCGATGACAGAGGGTGAGCGGCCGGTCGGCTCCCCGACGGTGCCGGCTCCGCGACCGGCCGTCCCCGCCTTGCTCGCCGCCGCCCTCGACCGGGCCGGCGAGACCAACCGGCTGATCCGGGAGCGTGACTGGAGCCGCAGTCCACTCGGCGCGCTGGACAGTTGGCCGGCCAGTCTGTGCCAGGCGGTTGGCATGATGCTCTCGTCGCAGGCCCAGATCGTGCTCTACTGGGGGCCGCAGCTGCGTGCCTTCTACAACGACGCCTACCTGCCCACCATCGGCGCGAAGCATCCGGCCGCCCTGGGTGAACCCGCCGCCGAGCACTGGTCGGAGCTGTGGGATGTGCTGGAGCCGCTGTTCGCCGGGGTGATCGAGAGCGGGGCTGCCTACCGTGGCACCGACCATCCGTTCCTGCTCGAACGGCACGGCTTCCTCGAGCAGACCTACTTCGACGTCTCCTACGACCCGCTGTGGATCGAGGACGGCAGCGTAGGGGGTGTCTTCTGCATCGTCAGCGAGACCACCGGACGGGTGCTCGGCGAGCGTCGGATTCGTACCTTGGCCGGGCTGGGCAGCCGGTTGTCCGACCTGCAGAGCCAGACCGACCTGCGCCGTGGCGTGCTGGAGGTGCTCGACACCTGCCGCGGCGACATCCCGTTCGCCCTGCTCTACCTCGGATCGGACGCGGACTCCGCACGGCTCGCCGGCTGCACCGGCGTCGCGGCGCAGACCGTCACCGCGCCGACGCAGCCGAGCCCGGTCGACGCCCCGGCCGCGCTGCTGGACGCCTTGCACAGCGGTACCGCGCAGACCGCCCGGGCGGCGGACTTCGTCGCCGTACCACCGGACACGGCGGCGCCGGAGGTGCTCGTCCTGCCGATCAGCGCGGCGACCGAACCGGTCGGTGCCCTCGTCCTCGGCCGCAGCCGGCACCTGCCGTTCACCAGTGACTACCGCGACTTCATGGATCTGCTCACCACCCAGATCTCCAGTGCGGTGACCAGCCAGCGGGCCTATCTGCACGAGCGGGCCCGGGCCGCCGAACTCGCCGTGATCGACCAGGCCAAGACCGACTTCTTCGCCAACGTCAGTCACGAGTTCCGGACCCCGCTGACGTTGCTGCTCGGCCCGATCGAGGACCAACTCGCCGACGTGGACCTGCCGGTGCCACATCGCGAGCGGGCCGAGATGATGCACCGCAATGCCCTGCGCCTGCTCAAGCTGGTCAACACCGTGCTGGACTTCTCCCGGCTGGAATCCGGTCGGGCGCGGGCGGCGCTGCAGCCGGTCGACCTGGCCGACTTGACGAACCGGTTGGCCAGCACGTTCCGGTCGGCTGCCCAGCGGGCCGGGCTGGACCTGGTCGTGCATTGCCCACCGCTGCCCGGGACCGTGCAGGTGGACCCGGATCTGTGGGAGAAAATCGTCCTGAACCTGCTGTCCAACGCGGTGAAGTTCACCTTCGACGGCACCATCACCGTGCGGTTGCGGGCGCTCGACACGTCGGTCGAACTCACCGTCGCCGACACCGGGGTCGGTGTTCCCGCCGCTGACCTGCCGCACCTGTTCGAACGGTTTCACCGGGTGGCCGGCACCCGGGCCCGCAGCCACGAAGGCACCGGGATTGGGTTGGCGCTGGTCCGTGAACTCGTCCAACTGCACGGCGGGACCGTCGCGGTCCGCAGCGAACCCGGTCAGGGCAGTGTCTTCACCGTCGAGATCCCGGTCGGCACCGGGCCGAACCCGCCGGCCGGCCAGGACCCTGAATACCCAACCGGCCAGGACCCTGAACACCCAACCGGCCAGGACCCTGAACACCCGGCCGGGCGCGACGAGGCCGGCGACACCAGACAGTTGTACCTGGCCGAGACGCAGCGGTGGAGCGTCGGGCCGGCGCGGGAGGTGATCGAGCAGCCACGGGTCGACCAGCCCGTCGGGCGGATCCTGGTGGCCGACGACAACGCCGACCTGCGGGACCACGTGATCCGGTTGCTGGCGCCGCACTGGCAGGTGGTCGCCGCGGCCGACGGTGCCGCAGCGCTGGCCCTCGCCACCCGTACCCCCTTCGATTTGATCCTGACCGACGTGATGATGCCGGAACTGGACGGTTTCGGCTTGGTCACGGCGTTGCGTGCGGACCGGCGGACCCGGCATGTGCCGATCGTCGTGCTCTCCGCCCGGGCCGGTCCCGAGGCCGCCGTGCAGGGCCTGTCCGCCGGTGCCGACGACTACCTGGTCAAGCCGTTCGCGGCGCAGGAACTCGTCGCCAGGGTGCGGGCCAACGTCGAACTGGGGCAGCTGCGCGGCCGGATCATTCACCAGCTGCGGGCGCTCGCCGACGCAGCCGTCGCGGTCAACACCGCGCAGACCACCAGCGAGGTGCTGCGGGTCGCGGTCGAGCACATCCAGCAGCTGGTCCGGGCTTCGAAGGTGGTCGCCACCGCCCCGGGTGCCCGCTACGAGGCGGACGGTGGCGGCCAGCCCTCCGCCGACCCGGCGACGGTCACCCCGTTCATCGGTGCCGGCGGGGAACGGCTGGGCGAGCTGTCGGTCTGGCCCTTCGCCGGCGCCGACCCGGACCCCGACGAGGCGGCGCTCGCGGAATTCGCCCGGATGGTCGGGCTGCGGCTGGGCAACGCCCGGCTGTACGAGGCGGAACACCGCATCGCCAGCACCCTGCAGCACAGCCTGCTGCCCCAGACGCTGCCCCGGGTGCCCGGCGCGCTGATCGCCAGCCGCTACCTGCCCGGCAACGCCGAGGCAGAGGTCAGCGGCGACTGGTACGACGTGGTGGAGGTCGGCGGTGGCCGGCTGGTTCTGGTGATCGGCGACGTGGTCGGCAAGGGTGTGAACGCGGCGGCCACCATGGGCCAGCTACGCAACGCGCTGCGGGCGTACCTTCTGGAGGGGTTCTCGCCAGGTGACGCCCTCACCCGGCTGAACCGGCTGGTCACGACGATGGGCCGGCGTTCCCTCGCTACCGTGGTCTGCCTGTGGTTCGAACCGTCGAGCGGTGTGCTGCGCTACGCCAGCGCCGGCCATCCGCCACCGGTGGTGGCCGCCGGGGCAACGGTAGGGCTGCTGCACGACCGGGCGCTCGGCCCACCGATCGGGGCGATCCGGGGCAGCCGCTACGACACGTCGACCGACCGGCTCGACGTCGGCAGCCGACTGATCTGCTACACGGACGGGCTGATCGAGGACCGCACCGTGGGCATCGACGGCGGTCTGGACCAGGTCCGGGCCGACGCCAGAGCCGGCGGTGACCACGTCGAGGAGCTCGCCGACCGGCTGCTGCGCCGGGTGGCCCGCCGGCCCCGCCGTGACGACGTCGCGGTGCTGGTGCTGGAGGCGACCGACCTGGACCGCCTCAGGATGCGGCTGCCGGCGCAGGCGCGGGCACTGGCGCTGCTGCGTCGACGGCTGGCGGACTTCTTTGCCGCGCACCGGATCGACGACACCGACCAGTTCGATCTGACCGTGGCGATCTCCGAGGCGGCAGCCAACGCGATCGAGCACCCGGTCACCCCCGCGCAGCCGGACATTTGGCTAGAGGTCGGTATCGACGGGGACGACCTGGTCGCAAGCGTGCGGGACAGCGGCGGTTGGCGGGAGACCTCCGACACCGGGTTCCGCGGTCGGGGACTGGCGTTGATCGCCGCCCTGGCCGAACTGCGGATCGACCGGGACGGGCAGGGCAGCGAGGTCACGTTGCGCCGTCGACTGGCTCCCCGACCGGATCCGGACTGACCACCCGGGCCTGGCTGCCGTCCCGGATCGCCTCGGCGGCCAGCCACGGCTGCCCGCCGAGGCCGGAGATGTCCAGGACCCGGCGGACCTGCCGGGACGGCAGCACCGTCAGCGCCTGCGGGTAACGGTCGGTGAGCTGGAGCAGCGCGTGGATGGCCGCCGAATCGAAGAACGAGACCGTACGCAGATCGAGGGTCACCTTGCCGGCGTCCTGGTGGATCGCGGCGTGGTACATGTGCTCGGCGGTGGCCATGTCCACCTCGCCGCTGACCGTGACGGTCAGGTGGTCACCGTCCAGGTCACTGGTGGCGGAGAAAAGCTGCTCCGGACCCTGCTGATCCACGAAAGTAAAGATGGCACAACTGTGCGGCTCCAGCAAGATTCGGTGGTAAACGGTCGGTCGCTCAGCGTGTCCGCGGCGGCTCGGTCGCCGGCCGGTCGGGTCGACACCGACGGCGCTAGGCTGGACGCATGACCTCCGTCCGCGCTCCGCTGACCCCTGGAAAGATCTCCCCGTGGCGGCCGGTGCCGGCGCACATCACCCGGCCGGAGTACGTCGGTCGCAAGCAGCCCGCGCCCTGGCGCGGCTCGCACGTCCAGTCCCCGGACACCATCGAGCGGATGCGGGTGGCGGGTCGGCTCGCCGCCCGGGCCGTGCAGCTCGCCGGTGAGCACTGCAAACCGGGGGTCACCACCGACGAGATCGACGCGGTGGTGCACGACTTCCTCTGTGACAACGGTGCCTACCCGTCGACCCTGGGCTACAAGGGGTTCCCCAAATCCTGCTGCACCAGCCTCAACGAGGTCGTCTGCCACGGCATCCCCGACTCCACGGTGCTGGCCGACGGCGACATCGTCAACGTCGACGTGACCGCCTACATCGGCGGAGTGCACGGCGACACCGATGCGACCTTCTGCGTCGGGGAGGTCTCACAGGAGGCCCAGCTGCTGGTCGAGCGGACCCACGAGGCGATGATGCGGGGCATCCGGGCGGTGGCCCCGGGGCGGCAGATCAACGTGATCGGCCGGGTGATCGAGTCCTACGCCCGGCGGTTCGGCTACGGCGTGGTACGCGACTTCACCGGCCACGGCATCGGCGAGGCGTTCCACAGCGGGCTGTACGTTCCGCACTACGACAGTCCACGACCCACGGACGTGATGGAACCGGGGATGACGTTCACCGTCGAGCCGATGATCACGCTCGGCACGCACGAGTACGACATGTGGCGGGACGGCTGGACGGTGGTCACCAAGGACCGCCGGTGGACCGCCCAGTTCGAGCACACGATCGTGGTCACCGAGGACGGCTTCGAGATCCTTACCCTGCCCTGACCGGACCGGGGCCCAGCAGACTGGTCTCACAGTGGTCGAGCCAGCGGATCTCCGCCTCCGCCCGGAACAGCATCGCGTCGAGCACCAGCCGGCCGACGCGGTCGACGTCGGCCGACCTCGCTCTGGAACGGTTCAGCTCCCGTACCGCGTCCAGGGTTGCCGCCCGTTGCGCCGCGACCACCCCGCGGACGTCCGCCCCTGGCGTGCTCAGCGCAAGGGCAATCTTCACCGTCAGTTCGTCGCGGCCTTGGCCGACGCGGCCGACCGGGCTGCTGAACCAGGTGGTCAGCGCGTCCCGGCCGGCGGCGGTGATGGCGAACGGTCGCTGCCCGGCCGCGTTGCCCGCCAGCGCACGCACCAGCCCGTCGCGTCGCAGCCTGGCGAGCGTGGTGTACACCTGTCCGATGTTGAGCGACCACGCCCCACCGGTGGCCTCCTCGAAGGCCGCCCGGAGCTGGTACACGTGCATCGGGCCCCGGTCGAGCAGCGCGAGCAGTCCGTGGCGGATCGACATGCCAGCTGAGTATGCATACCGGGTAGATGGGCGGCAACCGGGATCATGAATCGCGGTTCCGGTCACGCTTGCGCCGGGATGGACTGGCCAGGTCGCGCTCAGCCGGGCCGGCCCGGCCAGGTCGGCACAGCCGGTGTGGCGCCGGCCGCCTGTCGCCAGCGGGTCGCGCGGACCGCGTACTCGATCAGGGCGGTGAGCGCCGCCTCGCGGTCCGCGCCCGAGGTGACCGGCAGTACCGCCCGCCAGACAGCTGCGGCCCGCTCCTCCACCTCGGCGGCCAGCCGCAGGGCGCTGGTCGCGTCGGTGACCGGGAACGGCAGTTGATAGGCCGGTTCGACCGGCGGCGCGGCGGCACCGACCCGCAGGATCAGCTGGTCGCGCCGGTCCCGGTGGGCGGCCTCGGCGTCGTGTGCCCGGGCAGCGGCGTCGCCGGCGAGATGGACCCCGAGCACGCCGTAGGCGAAGATCGCCGCGTACTCGGCGGTGAGTGCCTGCTCCCATCCGTCAGCCACGGTCGGCGCTCCTTCTGATCCGGTGGTCCACGTTTATCGGAGCACCTCGAGGTGGCAAGCGCGGGCCGCGGCGATCGAGCCCAGTAGCGCGGCCCGGTCGGCGGCGGCGGTGTGGCACGCCGCGACGGCCTCGGCTGCGGCGGCCTCCTCTGCGGACCGCAACGCGGTGAGCGCGGCGGCCCGGTCGACTGGCGAGGCCGAGGTGCCAGCTCCCGGTGTGGCCGTGCCCGGCGGTACGGCGGAGCCCGGGGCGCTGGGCTGGCCGCCCGGGCCGGCGGCGGGCGTCGTCGGGGTCGGTAGGGCGATCCCGGTCAGCCGGCTGAGCTCCTCGGCGTGCGTCCGGTGGGTGGCGACGACCGGGGCCAGCAGCGGGCCGAGCTCGGCTGGCGCGGTCATCGCGGCGTCGTACCGCGCCACCAGGTCCAGCGTGGCGGCGAGCAGTCCGGCCAGTGGATCCGGTTCCGGCTCGGGCTCCGGCTCACCGCCGAGCAGGCCGCACCCGGCCAGCCCGGCCGGGACGGCGACGGCGACCGCGGCACCGACGGCACCCCGGATCACTCCGCGTCGGCTGCAGGGGCCGGCCGCAGCGGTGGCCGGGTGCGCGGTCCTGCCGATCGCCCGCCGGCCTGGTTGGTTCGCGAACACCGGACCAGTCAACACCATCGGCGCCGCAGCCGGTCCGCGCCTCCCGGGGATCGGCCCGCGCGAGCCTATCCGGAAAGTTCTGCAGTAGCGACTCAGTGTGGTCGTCGCTGTCCTGGTGGCTACCCGTGCCGGCTTGCGGTCGGGTGTCCGGTTTCCCTCGGTGCGCCGGGGGGCCGATCGCCTCGGCCGCGCGTTACGCTCTGCCCAGTCGCGTCGGAGTAACATCCGACGGCGCTCCTGGTGTCGCCTCGAGCGGCCAACGAAGAAGATAACGGTGGAAGGGTGCGGAGATGACACAGCGTGACCGTGCCGGTGGCAGGTCACCCGGTTCCCGCGCCCGCCGGGCCGCCACCCCCCGGCCCCGTCCGGACGGCGCCCAACGGCCCCAGGTCGCAGCTGCGGCCCGGCGCGACCGGTTGCGGGCGATCGTCGAGCCGGTGGTCCGGGCGGCCGGCTTCGACCTGGAGGACGTCTCGGTCTCCCGGGTGGGTCGTCGACACCAGGTCCGGGTGATCGTCGACGCCGACGGCGGTGTCGGGCTCGACTCGATGGCCGAGGTGTCCCGTGCGGTCTCGGCGGCCCTGGACGAGGCCGAGTCGGTGGCCGGTGCGGAGCTGATCGCCGGCGAGTACCAGCTCGAGGTCAGCTCGCCCGGCGTGGACCGGCCGCTGCGGTTGCCCCGGCACTGGCGCCGCAACACCGGCCGGCTGGTGCGGGTGACCGCGGCCCAGCGCCAGGTGACCGGCCGGATCGTTACCGCCGACGACGAATCGGTGCAGTTGGACGTCGACGGTGGCGTCCAACGGTGGCCCTACGACGACCTCGGCCCCGGGCGGGTCCAGGTGGAGTTCAACCGCCTCGACGAGGTCGTCGACGATGACCCGGCGGATGTCGACGACCCGTCCGACGACGACGAAGTGGAGGACGAGGAGAGGTGAACATCGACCTCGCGGCGCTGCGCGCACTGGAGCGCGAGCGGGAGATCCCGTTCGACACGATTCTCGCGGCGATCGAGGCCGCGTTGCTGACCGCGTACCGGCACACCGAGGGTGCGCAGACCCATGCCCGGGTCGAGATCGACCGGCGCAGCGGGATGGCGCTGGTCTACGCCCAGGATCTCGACGCCGAGGGCGCGGTGCTGCGCGAGTGGGACGACACACCGCATGGTTTCGGGCGGATTGCCGCGATGACCGCCAAACAGGTGATTCTGCAGCGGTTGCGGGAAGCGACCGACGAAGTTCACTTCGGGGAGTACGCCGGGCGCGACGGTGACCTCGTCACCGGAGTGATCCAGGCCCATGAGGCCCGTACCGAGAAGGGAATCGTCACCGTCGACCTGGGCAAGCTGGAAGCGGTGCTGCCGGCCGCAGAGCAGGTGCCGGGCGAGACCTACCCGCACGGCCAGCGGATCCGGTGCGTGGTGGTGCACGTTGCCAAGGGGTTCCGAGGGCCGCAGATCACCCTTTCCCGGTCCCACCCCAATCTGGTCAAGCGGCTGTTCGCGCTGGAGGTCCCAGAGATTGCCGACGGCACCGTGGAGATCGCGGCGATCGCCCGTGAAGCGGGCCACCGGACCAAGATCGCGGTACGGTCGACCGCTTCCGGGGTCAACGCCAAGGGCGCCTGCATCGGTCCGATGGGCCAGCGGGTGCGGGCGGTGATGAGCGAACTGCACGGCGAGAAGATCGACATCATCGACTGGTCCGACGACCCGGCCGCTTTCGTGGGCAACGCGCTGTCGCCGGCGAAGGCGTTGCGGGTCGAGGTGGTCGACGCGGCCACCCGTACCGCCCGGGTGACGGTGCCGGACTTCCAGCTCTCGCTGGCCATCGGCAGGGAAGGGCAGAATGCCCGGCTTGCTGCCCGACTGACCGGCTGGCGGATCGACATCCGGCCGGACACCGAGGCCGGTTCCGCCGGTCGGGATCCGGCCCCGGAACCGGGCGGCGCGGTCTCTGGCGCGTCGGGGTAGACTTTTCTCGTGGTACGACGTGCGTTGCCGGTGCGCACCTGTGTGGGCTGCCGACGACGTGCACCGGTTCACGAGCTGCTACGGGTTGTCGTAGTTGGAGGCGAGGACGTGTCGCGCCTGCGACCTGATCCGATCCGTGGTCTGCCGGGGCGGGGTGCGCACCTGCATCCCGATCCGGCATGTCTGGAGCTGGCGCAGCGGCGTCGCGCCTTCGGGCGGGCGCTGCGAGTGTCCGGTGTCGTCGACACCGGCGAGCTGGCCGAGTACATCAGCACGTCAACCGCTACGTCCGGTCATCCGGCCGGACGAGGGTCGCACAGCAAGGTAGGACGACCGACATGAGCACACGATGAAGTCCCAGCAATGAGCAGGCTTCTAGTGCACGAGTGAGGTCGCTGCGGGTGCTGCCCGCACGACCTCGGAGTGAGGAGTGCAGTGGCAGGCAAGGCCCGCGTACACGAGCTCGCCAAAGAGCTCGGGGTCGAAAGCAAGACCGTTCTCGCCAAGCTCAAGGAGATGGGCGAGTTCGTGAAATCCGCGTCGAGCACGGTGGAAGCACCCGTCGCCCGGCGCCTCCGTGGTGCGTTCGCGGCGGCGTCCCAGTCGTCGTCACCGACGGCACCGGCCCGACCGGCCGCGTCGCCGACGAACAGCACCGAGCCGAGAGTCTCCGCCAAGCCGGCGCCACCGCGCCGGCCGGCGGCGCCGTCGTCGATGCGCCCCAAGGGCCCGGTGCCCGGTCCGCCGCCGTCGGCGGCCCCGGTGGCCAAGCCAGCGAGTGCGCACGACATCGAGGTGGCCGCCGCCGAAGCGCGGGCGGCAGCGCTCAAGGCCGAGCAGGAGGCCAACGTCAAGGCCGCCCAGCAGGCGGCGAAGCAGCGGGACACCGGCCGGCGGGAGCCCCCGGCGGACGGCGGTCCCCGACCCAAGCCTGGGCCGGGGTCGGTGCCGCCGCGTCCGGGTAGCCCGGCAGCCGGTCGCTCGGCCGGTGGACGGCCGGCGACGCCCGGTGCGCCGTCGCCTGGGGCACCCGGTCGGCCGGGTGCCCGCCCGCCGGCGCGGGGCGGCAACAATCCGTTCGGCATCAGCCAGGGTGGCGGGCAACGACCCGCCGCCGGTGGCGGGCAGCGGCCCAACCCGGCGTCGATGCCACCGCGGCCGAGTCCGGCGTCGATGCCACCGCGGCCGAGCCCGGCCTCGATGCCGTCGCAACGCCCGGGTCGCCCGGGTGGTCCCGGCGGCGCCGGTCGCCCCGGTGGTCCCGGTGGCGGCGGTCGCGGCGGCGGTGGCGGCGGTTACCGTGGCGGCCCTGGTGGCGGCGGTGGCGGCGGTTACCGTGGCGGCGGCGGTGGCGGCGGTTACCGCGGCGGTCCCGGTGGCGGCGGCTTCCGTGGTGGTGCCCCTGCCGGTGGCGGCGGTCGGCCCGGTGGTGGCGGCCGTGGTCGTGGCGGCGGCACCGCGGGTGCCTTCGGCCGGCCGGGTGGGCGCCCGACCAGGGGCCGCAAGTCCAAGAAGCAGCGCAGACAGGAATTCGACAACCTCTCCGCGCCGACGATGAGCTCCGGCGCGCCGCGTGGCCAGGGCCAGGCGGTACGGCTGTCGCGTGGGGCGTCGCTGTCGGACTTCGCTGACAAGATCAACGCCAATCCGGGGTCGCTGGTCCAGGAGATGTTCAACCTGGGTGAGATGGTCACCGCCACCCAGTCCTGCTCGGACGAGACGTTGCAGTTGCTGGGTGAGCACCTCGGGTTCAACGTACAGATCGTCAGCCCGGAGGATGAGGACCGCGAACTGCTCGCGCAGTTCAACATCGACCTCGACGCCGAGGTGGACTCCGACCGGCTGGTCACTCGCCCGCCGGTGGTGACCGTGATGGGCCACGTCGACCACGGTAAGACCAAGCTGCTCGACGCGATCCGGCAGACCAACCTGGTCGAGGGCGAGGCCGGCGGCATCACCCAGCACATCGGTGCCTACCAGGTGCACGTGCCGCACGACGGGGTGGACCGCGCGTTGACCTTCATCGACACCCCGGGTCACGAGGCGTTCACCGCCATGCGTGCCCGTGGTGCGCAGGTCACCGACATCGTGGTGCTGGTGGTCGCGGCCGACGACGGAGTGATGCCGCAAACCATCGAGGCGCTGAATCACGCCAAGGCGGCCGACGTGCCGATCGTGGTCGCGGTCAACAAGATCGACAAGCCGGAGGCCAACCCGGACAAGGTTCGCCAGCAGTTGACCGAGTACGGTCTGGTCGCCGAGGAGTACGGCGGCGAGACCATGTTCGTCAACGTGGCGGCCAAGCCCGGCACCGGCATCGATCAGCTGCTGGAGGCGGTGCTGCTGACCGCCGACGCGGCGCTCGAGCTCTCCGCTCCGGTCGACGGCCCGGCGCAGGGCATCGCGATCGAGGCGCACCTGGACAAGGGCCGGGGCGCGGTGGCGACCGTACTGGTGCAGAAGGGCACTCTGCGTACCGGCGACTCGATCGTGGCGGGCGGCGCGCACGGCCGGGTCCGGGCCATGCTCGACGAGAACGGCAAGCAGCTCGCCGAGGCGGGCCCGGCCCGACCGGTGCTGGTGCTCGGCCTCACCGCAGTGCCCAGCGCCGGCGACACCTTCCTCGCCGCGCAGGACGATCGGACGGTGCGGCAGATCGCCGAGCAGCGGCAGGCCCGACGGCGGGCGGCGAGCTTTGCCAACTCGCGCGGCCGGGCCACTCTGGAGACGCTCATGGAGCAGATCAAGGAGGGTGAGAAGACCTCGCTCAACCTGATCCTCAAGGGCGATGTCTCCGGCTCGGTCGAGGCGTTGGAGGACGCGCTGTTCAAGCTCGACATCCCGGACGAGGTCCAGCTGCGGATCCTGGACCGGGGTGTGGGTGCGATCACCGAGAGCAACGTGATGCTCGCGAGCGCGTCCGCCGAAGCGGCAACGATCATCGGCTTCAACGTCCGGGCCTCCAACAAGGTCCGGGAAATCGCCGACCGCGAAGGCGTGGAGATCCGGTACTACACCGTCATCTACCAGGCCATCGAGGAGATCGATGCGGCGCTCAAGGGCCTGCTCAAGCCGGAGTTCGAGGAGGTCGAGCTGGGCAGCGCGGAGATCCGCGACGTGTTCCGTTCGTCCAAGATCGGCAACATCGCCGGCTGTATGGTCCGGTCGGGCATCATCCGACGCAACGCCAAGGCCCGGTTGCTGCGCGACGGCGCGGTGGTGGCGGACAACGTCACCATCAGCTCGCTCAAGCGCTTCAAGGACGACGCGACTGAGGTCCGGGAGGGCTTCGAATGCGGTCTGACCCTGGGGAACTACAACAACATCCAGGTGGGCGACATCATCGAGACCTTCGAGATGCGGGAGAAGGCCCGTACCTGATCCGCGTAGCGTAAGGCTCGCAGCACGCCGACAGGCGGCCCACGACCGGTGTACCTCACCGGCTCGGGGCCGCCTGTCGGCGTCCAGTGCCGGCCTGGGCCGCCCGGCACGGCGTATCCTTCGGAACGATGTTCACCGGAACCGCGACCTTCGACATGCTCCTGCCGGGCGACTCCCAGTCGCTGAAGGCGAAACGCTCCTACGTGCGCCCGCTCGTCGCCGCGCTGCGCCGCTTCGAGGTCTCCGCCGCCGAGGTCGGCGCGCTCGACCGGCATGGTCGGGCGGAGATCGCGGTGGCCGTGGTAGCGGCCGACGCGGCACACGTACGTGAAGTGCTGGACAACTGCGAACGGACGGTGGCCGGTCGGCCTGAGATCGAGCTGCTCTCCGTCCGGCGTCGGCTCTACGGTGCCGACGACTGATCTACGACACCGACCGGTCCGGCATGCGGGCGCACCGACCGGTCCGGCGTACGGCGCACAGGTAGGGTCGACACGTTGACCGGACACCGCGGAGGTAGAGATGACGGACCCGGCGCGGGTGCGCAGGCACGCGGAGCGCGTGCGCGAGCTGGTGGCTTCGGTGGTGCGTACCCAGATCAAGGACCCCAGACTCGGCATGATCACCATCACCGACGCGCGGATCACCGCTGATCTGCGCGACGCAACGGTCTTCTACACGGTCCTCGGTGACGCCGCCGCCCAGGCCGGCACCAAGGCAGCGTTGGACAGCGCGAACGGGCTGCTGCGCAGCACGGTCGGCAAGGCGCTCGGGCTGCGCCACTCACCGACGCTCACCTTCGTCCTCGACGACGTGCAGGAGCACGCCAAGCGCATCGACGATCTACTCGCCGCTGCCCGCAGCGCCGACGCCGAGGTGCAGCGGCTGGCAGCGAACGCGGAGTACGCCGGTGACGCCCAGCCGTACCGGGCCGAGTCGGACGACGACGAGGACGCAGCGGACGACGAGAACCCGGTGGAGGGGGCCCCGAAGGGCGCGGCGACCGCCGAGGCAGCCGGGTCCGGCCAGCCCCATTCGGACGGGCGACCTCGATGATCAGCGTTCCGTCCCCGGTCGGCCCGGCCGCCGGCCAGGCGGCCGGGCCGACCGGGGACGAGTGGGCGGCCGCGGTCGCCGCAGTCCGTGCGGTCCCGCCCGGCGGGAGGGTCCTGCTGCTGTGCCACGTCAATCCCGACGGTGACGCGCTCGGCAGCATGCTCGGCTTCGGGCTGGGCCTGACCCGGCTCGGCGGCTGCGCGGTGCAGGCCACGTTTCCCGGCGATCAGGAGCTGCCGCCGTCCCTGCGCGGAATGCCTGGCTCCCACCTGCTGGTCCAGCCGGACAAGGCGTGGGCCGATCCGGACCTGGCGCTCTGCTTCGACGTCGCGAGCGCGTCCCGGCTGGACACCCTCGCCGATCGGATGACGGCCCGGACGGCGATCGTGGTCGACCATCATGCCTCCAACACCCGGTTCGGCGGTATCCATCTCGTGGACCCGACCGCGGCGGCCACCTCGGTGGTGGTCGACCAGTTGCTCGGCCAGCTCGGCGTACCGCTGGACCGGGAAATCGCCGAGTGTCTCTACATCGCGCTGATCACCGACACCGGTTCGTTCCGGTTCGACATGACCACCCCGGCGGTGCACCAGTTCGCCGCCCGGTTGCTGGCCACCGGCGTCAGCCCGGCCGAGGTCTCCCGGCGGGTCTTCGACAGCCGACCCTTCGGGGCGGTCCAGCTCTTCGGTGCGGTGCTGCAACGTAGCGTCCTGGAGCTGGCGGCAGCCGGCGGCCAGGGTCTTGTCTGGACCCATGCGACCCTGGCCGATCTGCAACGTTACGACCAGCCGCCGTACGTGCTTGAGGCGTTGATCGATTCGGTCCGGTGCACGGTCGAGGCGGACGTGAGCTGCGTGCTCAAGCAGGTGAGCGAGACCGGCTGGGCGGTCTCGATGCGCAGCAAGGGCGGAGTCGACGTGAGTGCGGTGGCGGTGGCGCTCGGCGGTGGTGGGCATCGGCTCGCCGCCGGCTTCACCGGCGTCGGCAGCGCCGACGAGGTCATCGCCGCCATCCGCGCCCAGCTTGGCTGAGTGACCTCGACGCTGACCCGGGCGCGGGCCGATGTCCACGGGTGCCGGATCTCGCCAACCGAGCCTCGACCGCCCGCATAGACACTTCACTCGTCGTCACCGACCAGGGACAATCGAGTGATGGAGCAGTCGTCTGAGCTCACTGCGGAGGTGCCGCGGGCCTGGGACCGACCGGTCGTCTCGATCCCGGTCATTGCCGTGCTGTCGCTGGTGGGCGGGCAGTTGCCGTCGTTCTCGACGGCGGCGAACCTGTACGCCATCGGCACCGGCGGGGCGCTGATCTGGTTCGGTCTGTCGCACCGGGCGCCACGGCGGCCGACCCCGCGTCGACTCGGTGACGGTGCGGTGTGGTGGATCGTGCCGGTCGCGATTTTCACCGTCGTTGAGGGTGCCACGTTCGCGATGGGCTCGACCGACGACTTCCCGACCTTTTCCAAGCTGGCCGATCCGGTGCTGGACGGTCAGGTGGCCCGGTCGGCGGCGTACTTCGGCTGGCTGGCCGCGTTCTGGGTGCTGGTGCGGCGATGAGCGCCGTTCGGGCGTCGGTGATCGGCGGTTTCGTCGTCGCGCTGGCGCTGTTCGGGGTGCTGGAGCTGCTCGCCCGGCGGCCGGGCTCGCGGATTCCGACGTTCGGTGACGTCTGCGCGTACGTGATGCAGTACGAGGTGGGCAGGGTGCCGGTTGGTCGGATCGGGGTCTTTGGTTTCTGGTGGTGGGTCGGGTGGCACTTCTTCGCGCGGTGATCGACGTGGCCAAATATGATCCTCTCGCATTCTGGGAACAGTGCGCAGGATGTGGACCTGAACGATAACTTGGGTGTGGTGCGGGCCACACCTGCCCGCCGCTCGTCTGCCTGGTCACGGCCCCGGTGATCCCGGAAGTGTCGTCGTCGGCATCCGGTGTCAACCTGTGGGAAGGTCGTGGCGTCATGCCCAGCAAGCCCAAGCCCGAATCCGCCGACGAAGCGCGCGAGCAGGCCCGGCGGGCATTGCAGATGTCAATGGATACCCGCCAGTAACGTCTGTGGGGTCGCCGCCGGCCGCGCCGCCGCACGAAACCGCGCGGCCTGGGCCGGTGCCGTCGCCTCGGCGTGCGGTGATTCGCCTAGGTAAGTGACCCAGGCAATAGCACTCCTTACCAATCGGCTGTCAGGCTGTACCTCGATGGCCACCTCCCGCACGGCGCCCCCATCTCCACCGTCAGGCCTGGGGTCCGAACCAGGCCCGGGGTCCGAACCACAGTCGGCGTCCACCCGACGGATCGTGCGCCTGGCACTGCCCGCCTTTGTCGTGCTGGCGGCCGAGCCGATCTACGTCCTCGTCGACACCGCCGTCGTCGGCCGTCTCGGGCCGGTGGCCCTCGCCGCCGTCGCGGTGGGCGGCACCGTGATGTCGGTCGCCGCCTGGCTCGGCACCGTCGCGGCGTACGGCACCACCGGCCGCGCCGCCCGCCGTTACGGCGCCGGCGACCGGACCGCCGCCCTGGCCGAGGGAGTCCAGGCGTCCTGGCTCGGGGCTTTCGCCGGACTGCTGCTCGCCGTGGCGCTGCAGATCCTGGCCGGTCCGATCACCGCTGGGCTCGCCGGGCAGCACAGCCCGGTCGCCGACGCCGCCGAGCAGTGGCTGCGGATCGCTGCCTGGGGCGCGCCGGGTCTGCTGCTGGCCGCCGCTGGCAACGGCTGGATGCGCGGGGTGCAGGAAACCCGCCGTCCGGTGCGGTACGTGCTGACGGCCAATATCGTCTCCGCTGCGCTCTGCCCGGTGCTGGTATACCCGCTGGGTCTGGGGCTGACCGGATCGGCGGTGGCCAACGTCTTCGCGCAGACCCTGGGGGGTCTGCTCTTCGTCCGGGCGCTGGTGACGGCCGGGGCACCGCTGCGTCCCCGGCCGCGCCTCTTGCTGACCCACCTCACTGTCGGACGTGACCTGCTGATCCGAGGCGCCGCGTTCCAGGTGAGCTTCCTGTCCGCCACCGCGGTCGCGGCCCGGTACGGCACCATCCAGGTCGGTGCCCACCAGATCGCCATCCAGTTGTGGTTCTTCACCGCACTGGCGATGGACGCGCTGGCGATCGCCGGGCAGTCGCTGGTCGGCGCGGCGCTGGGCGCCGGAGACGCGGCGGGCGCCCGGCTGCTCGCCCGCCGGCTGGTGCTGTTCGGTGCCGTTGCCGGCGTCGGGTTCGCGGTGCTGTTCGCCATCGGTGCCCCGGTGATTCCCGGCTGGTTCAGCCCCGACCCCGGGGTGCACGACCAGGCGATGGTCATCTGGCCGTGGTTCGTGGCGCTGCAGCCGGTAGCCGGGGTGGTCTTCGCTCTCGACGGGGTCTTCATCGGGGCGGGTGATCTGCGTTACCTGCGTGACCTCACGATCGGTGGCGCGCTCGGCGGATTCCTGCCGGTCATCTGGGCCGGCTACCTGCTCGACCTCGGTCTGGCCGGTATCTGGGCCGGGCTGGCGGTGTTCATGCTGGTCCGGCTGGTCGGGCTGGTCCACCGGCTGAAGTCGCCGCGGTGGACGGTGCTCGGCGTGCCGGCCGGCCGGACCTGATCGCCGCGTCCGTCAGCGGGCCGGACCTGATCGCCGCGTCCGTCAGCGGGCCGGACCTGATCGCCACGGCGCATCGGGATCTGGCAGGCTTGGCAGTCGTGAGTACGCACGGACTGATCGTGGTCGACAAGCCGGCCGGGATGACCTCGCACGACGTCGTCGCCCGGATCCGGCGGCTGGCCGGCACCCGGCGGGTGGGCCACGGCGGCACCCTGGATCCGATGGCGACCGGCGTGCTGGTGGTTGCGGTGAACCGGGCCACCCGGCTGCTCACCTACGTGATCGGCGTCGGCAAGACCTACACGGCCACCATCCGGCTCGGCGTGTCGACGGTGACCGACGACGCCGAGGGGGAGGTCACCGACCGGTCGCCGGTGGACGGTGTCACCGAGGAGCGGATCCGGGCCGGCCTGGCCGCGCTGACCGGGGAGATCGACCAGGTGCCCAGCGCCGTGAGCGCAATCAAAATCAACGGGCAGCGGGCGTACCGGCGGGTCCGCTCCGGTGAGCAGGTCGAGCTGGCCGCCCGCCGGGTGACCATCTCCCGCCTCGACGCGGTCGCCGTCCACCCGCCGACCGACGGCAGCGTCGACGTCGACGTCGAGGTGGCCTGCTCGTCCGGCACGTACATCCGGGCCATCGCCCGGGACCTGGGAGCCGCGCTGGGCGTCGGTGGGCACCTCACCGCGCTGCGCCGGACCGCGGTCGGCGGGTTCACGGCGGCCGAAGCCGCCACCCTGGCCGAGCTTGAGCAGCGGGCACCGGAGGTGGTGCAGTTGCCCCTGGCGGCCGCCGCCGGTCGGCTCCTCACCAGCCGAGAGGTCGGCGCGGAGGAGGCCCGGGTGCTCGGCCACGGTGGCCCGATAACGCCGGTCGGCCGGCCCGGGCCGTACGCGGTCTACGCCCCGGACGGCGAACTGCTCGCGGTGGTGTCGGAACGCGACGGCCGGGCCCGCGCGGAGATCGTGCTCGCGCCGGCGTGACAGCATCGAACCCGGCCGGTCACCCGGTTGGGCAAACCTTGGCGGCACAGGCGGGAGGCATCATGCAGCGGTGGCGGGGAGTGGAGGCGGCCGGTGGCGGCTGGGGCCGCGCGGTGGTCACCATCGGGGTGTTCGACGGCATCCACCGCGGACATCAGGCAACCATCGGGTACGCCGTCAAGCGGGCCCGTGACCTCGGTATCCAGTCCGTGGTGGTGACCTTCGACCCGCATCCGGCGGAGGTGGTGCGGCCCGGTAGCCATCCGGCGGTACTCACCGGGCCGGCCCGCAAGGCCGAGCTGATCGAATCGCTCGGCGTGGACGTGCTCTGCGTGCTGCCGTTCACCGTCGAGTTCTCCCGGCTGACCGCCGAGCAGTTCGTTCACGACCTGCTGGTCGAGCACCTGCACGCCGCCGTGGTGGTGGTGGGGGAGAACTTCCGGTTCGGGCACCGGGCCACCGGCGACGTCGCGCTGCTGGCGCGGCTCGGCCGCCGGTTCGGGTTCGCCGTGGAGGACGCCAGCCTGATCACCGACAGTGGCACTGTCTTCTCGTCGACGTACATCCGAGCCTGTATCGACGCCGGGGACGTGACCGCCGCCGCCGCCGCACTCGGCCGGCCGCACCGCCTCGAAGGGGTGGTGGTCCGCGGCGACCGTCGCGGCCGGGAGATCGGCTTCCCCACCGCGAACCTGCTCACCCCGCGATACGCGGCGGTGCCGGCGGACGGCATCTACGCGGCCCGGCTGGTGCGCTCGGACGGCCCGGTCCGTCCGGACGGGCTCAGCGGAGGAGGCCCCGGACTGCCGGCTGCCGCCTCCATCGGCACCAACCCCACCTTCGCCGGCCGCGACCGCCGGGTGGAGGCGTACGTCCTCGACTTCGACCGGGACATCTACGGCGAGCAGGTGGCAATCGATTTCGTCGCCCGGCTGCGGGAGACCCGCCGGTTCGACGGGGTCGGTCCGTTGGTCGCCCAGATGAACGAGGACGTCGCCCAGGTCCGTACGGTGCTCGGCGCCTGACCCGAGCCGACGAGCGGGGCTGTGTCCCGGCCGACGAGCGGGGCGTGACTCGGCGTCGGCGACCCCGGTGGGCAGTGGCGATACGACGCACCGTGGCCTTGCCGGCCCCCGTGCCGACTGGCTGGTAGCCTGAAGGCAGCGTCGGACCACCGACGATTCGTCTCGTCTGCCTGCACGACGCCGCGGGTGCCGAGACGAGGGACGACCCCACACAGATTCAGGGAGACCATGGCGCTCGATCAGGAAGCCAAGCGCAAGATCCGCGAAGAGTACGCCACCGCCGACGCGGACACCGGTTCGCCCGAGGTCCAGGTCGCGGTGCTCACCAAGCGGATCGCCGACCTCACCGGGCACCTCAAGGTGCACAAGCAGGACCACCACAGCCGTCGTGGTCTGCTGCTGCTGGTCGGCCGGCGCCGCCGGCTGCTCAACTACCTGCAGAAGAAGGACATCAACCGCTACCGGTCGCTCATCGAGCGGCTCGGCCTGCGGCGGTGACGTAGCGGCGCGGCGGCGGTCGTCCGCGACCCCGCCGCGCCGCACCACCACCATTCGACACACCGGGCACCACGACCCCACCCGTCGAAGGGAGCCGGTCAACGTACCGGTCCTCGGTAGTGGCCCCCGGGCCAGCCGGCCACCACGCCGGCTCCCCCGGGCGCTTCGATCGATGACCGGCCGGTTGAGCAGCTCCCCGAGGTCGTGACCCCACGACGCGTAAAGGAGCGCGACATCACCATGACCGAGCAGCACAATCTCGGCACCCAACGCAGCACCGCCGTGATCGACAACGGAGCCTTCGGCACCCGCGAGGTCACCTTCTCCGCCGGGCGGTTGGCCCGCCAGGCCGCCGGCTCGGTGATCGCCCAGCTGGGCGACACCGTGGTGCTCTCCGCGACCACCGCCAGCAAGCAGCCGCGTGAGCACCTCGACTTCTTCCCGCTCACCGTCGACGTCGAGGAGCGGATGTACGCCGCCGGGCGGATCCCCGGATCGTTCTTCCGCCGCGAGGGCCGGCCCAGCGAGGAGGCGATCCTCACCTGCCGGCTGACCGACCGGCCGCTGCGCCCGACCTTCGCAAAGGGCCTGCGCAACGAGGTCCAGGTGGTGGCCACCGTGCTGGCGCTGGACCCGGCCCACCCGTACGACGTGATCGCGATCAACGCGGCGTCGATGTCCACCAAGCTGTCCGGCCTGCCGTTCTCCGGCCCGATCGGGGCGACCCGCGTCGCCCACGTCGATGGCGCGTGGGTGGCCTTCCCGACCCTGGACGAGCTGTCCCGGGCCACCTTCGACATGGTGGTCGCCGGTCGGGCCCTGCCGGACGGCGACGTGGCGATCATGATGGTCGAGGCCGAGGCCACTCCACACGCGGTCGGGCTGATCGCCGGTGGCGCCACCGCCCCCACCGAGGACGTGGTGGCCAGTGGGCTGGAGGCGGCCAAGCCGACCATTCGTGAGCTGTGCCGGGCGCAGAGCGAGCTGGCCGAGGTGGCGGCGAAGCCGATCGCCGACTTCCCGGTCTTCCTCGACTACGGTGACGACGTCTACGACGCGGTCGTGGCCGCCGGCCGCGACGAGGTCGCCGAGGCGTTGAAGATCGCCTCCAAGGCGGAGCGTGAGGACGCGCTGGACCGGGTCAAGGAAAAGGTTGCCGGCGAGCTCGGCGAGCAGTTCGAGGGCCGGGAGAAGGAAGTCGGTGCGGCCTTCCGGTCGTTGACCAAGTCCGAGGTCCGGTCCCGGGTGCTGCGCGAGCAGGTACGCATCGACGGCCGTGGCCCGCGGGACATTCGCCCGCTCACCGCCGAGGTCGGGGTGCTGCCCCGGGTGCACGGCTCGGCGCTGTTCGAGCGCGGCGAGACGCAGATCCTCGGGGTCAGCACACTCAACATGCTCCGGCTGGAGCAGACGCTGGACACCCTCTCCCCGGAGAAGTCCAAGCGCTACATGCACAACTACAACTTCCCGCCGTACTCCACCGGCGAGACCGGCCGGGTCGGTTCGCCGAAGCGGCGGGAGATCGGCCACGGCGCGCTCGCCGAGCGGGCCCTGGTGCCGGTGCTGCCGACCCGCGAGGAGTTCCCGTATGCGATCCGCCAGGTGTCCGAGGCGCTCGGCTCCAACGGTTCGACGAGCATGGGCTCGGTCTGCGCCTCCACGCTGTCGCTGCTGTCGGCCGGGGTGCCGCTGAAGGCTCCGGTGGCCGGGATCGCGATGGGCCTGATCTCCGACGAGGTCGACGGGCAGACCCGGTACGTCACGCTGACCGACATCCTCGGCGCCGAGGATGCGTTCGGTGACATGGACTTCAAGGTGGCCGGCACCCCCGAGTTCGTCACCGCGCTGCAGTTGGACACCAAGCTCGACGGCATCCCGTCGGACGTACTCGCCGGCGCCCTGCAGCAGGCCCGCGAGGCCCGGATGACCATCCTTGAGGTCATGCGCCAGGCGATCGAGGGCCCGGCTGCGATGAGCGAGCACGCCCCCCGGGTGACCACGGTGAAGATTCCGGTCGACAAGATCGGTATGGTGATCGGTCCGAAGGGCCAGACCATCAACGCGATCCAGGACGAGACCGGCGCGGACATCTCGATCGAGGACGACGGCACCATCTACGTCGGCGCCACCAACGGGCCGGCTGCCGAAGCCGCAGTCGAGCGGATCAACGCGATCGCCAACCCGACGCTGCCGAAGGTCGGCGACAAGTTCCTCGGCACGGTCGTCAAGACCGCTGCGTTCGGCGCGTTCATCTCGCTGCTGCCCGGCCGCGACGGCCTGCTGCACATCTCCAAGGTGGGCGACGGCAAGCGGGTCGAGCGGGTCGAGGACCACCTCAACGTCGGCGACAAGGTCGAGGTGCAGATCGCCGACATCGACGCCCGCGGCAAGATCTACCTGGACAAGGTTCGTCCGGAGGGCGCCGAGGCCCCGGTTGCGTCCGACGGCGGCGAGCGTCCCGGTGGCCGTGACCGTGGCGACCGTGGGCCGCGCGACCGTGGTGACCGGGACCGCGGCGATCGGGGCCCCAGCCGGGGTGACGGTGGCGAGGGCGGCGAGCGCCGCCGACGTAACCGGCACAGCTGACGCCGGCCGAGATGGCCAGGACCGAACCGGTCACCGGCCGGGGTCCGTCCCGGCCGGTGACCCGGACACTCACCGCCGACCCGTTGGGCGGCACGGTACGCCGTACCGTGCTGCCCAACGGGCTGCGGGTGATCACCGAGGCGATTCCGGCGATGCGCAGCGTCTCCTTCGGCGTGTGGGTCGGGGTCGGCTCGCGCGACGAGACCCCGGCCCGCTCTGGTGCCTCGCACTTCCTGGAACACCTGCTGTTCAAGGGGACGAAGCGGCGTACCGCGTGGGATATCTCCGCGCAGATCGAGGCCGTCGGTGGCGAGACCAACGCCTTTACCACCAAGGAGTACACCTGCTACTACGCGCGGGTGCTCGACGACGATCTGCCGCTGGCCGTCGATGTCGTCTGTGACCTGGTGGCCAACTCGGTGATCGATCCGGCCGATGTGGAGACCGAGCGTGGCGTGATCCTCGAGGAGATCGCCATGCACGACGACGAGCCCGACGACGAGGTCCACGACCTGCTCGCCGAGGCCGTCTTCGGTTCGCATCCGCTCGGCCGGCTGATCTCCGGCACCGAGGCGACGATCTCGAAGCTGACCCGCCGGCAGATTCACGACTTCTACCGGCGGCGCTACACGCCCGGAGCGATGGTGATCGCCGCCGCCGGCAACCTCGACCACCGGGCGGTGGTCCGCCAGGTACGGGCCGCGCTGCGGGGCAGCCCGTTGGACGCCCAACGGCCCGGTGCGCCGGCGCCGCTGCGCCCGGCCACCCCTGCGGTCCGCGCCCGTCGGCCCCAGGTGACACTGCGCCGCAAGGAGACCGAGCAGGCACATCTGGTGCTCGGTGGCCCGGGTATCAGTCGCGGCGACGACCGCCGGTTCGCGCTCGGGGTGTTGAACAACGTCCTCGGCGGTGGCATGTCCAGCCGGCTGTTTCAGGAGGTGCGGGAACGCCGAGGACTCGCCTACTCGGTCTACTCGTACGCCAGCCAGTACGCCGACGGCGGGACGTTCGCCGTCTACGCCGGTTGTGCGCCGAGCCGGGTCGACGAGGTGCTGGAGCTGGTCCGGGCGGAGCTGGCGGCGGTCGTCGAGCACGGGCTGAGCTCCGACGAGCTGGCCCGGGGCAAGGGCATGAGCCGGGGCGGGTACGTGCTGGGCCTGGAGGATACCGGGTCGCGGATGGGTCGGCTGGCCAAGGGGGAGCTGCTCTACGGCGAGCAGTTGACCGTGGACCAGCTGCTGGGTCAGGTGGCGGCGGTGACCGCCGAACAGGTCGGCGCGGTCGCCGCCGAGCTGCTCACCCGGCCGATGTCCCTGGCGGTGATCGGCCCGGTGGAGTCCACGATGTTGGCCGGCGCGCAGTCTCCGCCGGTGGGGTAGGCGCTGGCCGGACCGCTCTCCCCGCCGGTGGGATAGGTTGTGCCGGTGAGCGAATACGGTACGAATGTGACAGCCTCCCCGGGCGGCTCCGAGGTGGCCGCCCGGCCGTCCGCCGAGCCCGTCCGGGTCGGTGTGCTCGGAGCCCGTGGCCGGATGGGCGTGCAGGTCTGCAGAGCGGTCGAGGGGGCCGACGGTCTCGCACTCGTCGCCACGATCGACGAGGGTGACCGGTTGTCCGACGCCTCGGACGCCGACGCCGAGGTGGTCGTCGACTTCACCAACCCCGACGCGGTGCTGGACAACCTGCGCTGGTGCATCGACCAGGGGATCAACGTGGTCGTCGGGACCAGCGGGTTCACCGATCAGCGCCTCGACCTGGTCCGCTCCTGGCTGTCCGACAAGCCCGAGGTCGGCGTGGTGATCGCCCCCAACTTCGGCATCGGCGCGGTGCTGATGATGCAGTTCGCGGCGAAGGCGGCACGGCACTTCGAGTCAGTCGAGATCATCGAGCAGCACCACCCGGCCAAGGTGGACGCGCCCAGCGGCACCGCCGGGCACACCGCGCGGGTGATCGCGGCGGCCCGGGCCGCCGCCGGGTCGGCCGCGATGCCGGACGCCACCACCGCCGAGGTGCCGGGCGCGCGGGGCGCGGACATCGACGGGATCCGGGTGCACTCGGTACGGGCAGCCGGCCTGGTCGCGCACCAGGAGGTGCTGTTCGGAACGGCGGGGGAGACCCTGACGATCCGGCACGACTCCTACGACCGGGCGTCGTTCATGCCCGGCGTCCTGCTGGCGGTACGGGCGGTGACGCGCCGCCCCGGCCTGACCGTCGGACTGGACAGCCTGCTCGACTGATTCCCTATTGGGTCCTGCTGCCGGTCCTGCCGGTTCCTGCGGCTGGCCGGGTTACTGCTCCTCGGCGGCCGGTGGGACCGCCACATGCAGCCGCAGCTGCGGCACCAGCATGTCGGCCACGTCCAACGCCCGCGTCGCTCCGTCCGGCTCCCAGCCGGCGGAGCCGAGGAACTTGCGGGTCGCCGGGTCCCGTTCGTACGCCCAGGCGAGCGCGGTGTCGAAACCGTCGGTGCGCCACAGGTCCACGGCGGCGGCGAGCAGTCGGCTGCCGTGTCCCCGCCGGCCCCAGCGCGGCTCGACCAGCAGGTCGGTGACGGCGGTGACCCGGTCACCGAGCGCCTCGGCCGGTTCCTCTGGAGCCAGGGCCTGCTCGTCGGCCGGGCCGGACGCGGTGAAGCCCACCAGATAGGATTGCTCGGCCTGCTCGACGGCGACCAGGACCCGGTGCCGCTGCGACGGCGGATCGTTGATCGCCGCGTCCCACCGCTGCGCCAGCCAGTCCTCGTCCACCTCGTCGAGCACCTGCCGGGGCAGCAGTCGCCGGTAGGCGACCCGCCAGGTGGTCAACTGGATGCGGGCAATCTCACCAGCGTCGCCCGGTCGGGCAGGACGGACATATCCGAGCGCCATGAGTGGTCAGCGTACGGACAGGGGGGCGGCCATGCCGCAGCGGGCCGCCGAAGGCACCGGTCGGCGGGTGGCGATCGTCGCGGTCCTCGCGGTCGTCGTCGCCGCCTTCCTCGCCGTCGCCGCCGAACGGCACGGCTTCTTCGACCTCAAGGTCTACTACGGCGCGATGCACCACTGGCTGCGCGACGGTGGCGAACTCTACGACTACATGAAGCCGTTCAGCCAGTACGGGTTCACCTATCCGCCGTTCGCCGCGCTGGTGATGTCGCCGATGGCGGTCCTGCCGTGGCATCTGGCGATCGTGGTGGGCGTGACGCTCGCCGTGGTGACCAGCGCGCTGGTGCTGTGGTGGCTGGTCGACCCGATCTCCCGCCGCGAGGGCTGGACCCGCTGGTTCGCCTTCGCGGTCGCTGCCTGCCTGGTGGCCGCGTACGAGCCGATGCGTGAGACGGTGAACTTCGGCCAGGTCAACACGCTGTTGCTGGTCCTGGTCGCGGCCGACCTGCTGTGGCTGGTCGCGGCCGGGTCGCCGGTGCCGCCGCGCTGGCGCCGGTTCGCCGGCGTCGGAGTCGGCCTGGCTACGGCGATCAAGCTGACCCCGGGCATCTTCATCGTCTATCTGCTGGTCACCCGGCGGTGGCGGGCGGCGGTCACCGCCGCCGGTACGGCGACCGTGGCGACCCTGGTCGCGGCGGCGGTCGCGCCGGACGCGTCCCGGGAGTTCTGGACGCAGGCGCTGTGGAACACCGACCGGGTCGGTGCGCTGGACTTCGTCTCGAACCAGTCGCTGCGCGGCGTCGTCGCCCGGATCGATCCACTGCATCCGAGTACCGTCGCCTGGCTGGTGCTGGTGCTGGTCACGTTGATCTGGTGGGCGTGGCGGTGCCGCCGCGCGGTCGCCGCCGGTGACGAGGCGACCGGGCTGGCGTTGACCGGCGTGGTCGGCTGCCTGGTCAGCCCGGTCACCTGGGTGCATCATCTGGTGTGGTTGCTGCCGGCGCTGATTCTGCTGGTGGACAACGGGCTGGCCGCGTCGCGGGGCAGTCGGCGGCGCCGGGCGTTGCTCGGCTTCGCCGTGGTCGGCTATCTGCTGCTGATCAGCCGGCTGGTGTGGATCTGGCGCGAGTCCGACGCCGCCAACCCGGCCGGCTTCGTCGGCAGCAACGCGTACGTGTGGGTCAGCTTGGGGCTGCTGCTGTTCCTGCCGGTGCGCGAACTGGACCCGTCCGCCCGCTGGCCGGCACCGGCCGCCGGTCGACCGATCACATCGAGGTGAGGCTGGCGCACGTCAAGACGCGAATATGACGTGCGCCAGCGTCACCTCGATGTCGCGCGCGGGTCATCGTGCCGCGCCGCCGGTGGTTGGGCTGGTCGGATGCGGCTGCCGCCACATCGGCCACAGTGGCGGGCCGTTGTCGGGTAACGCCAGTGGGTGTCGGGTGGTGGGTCGGTAGCCGTGGCGTAGGTAGAGGTCGCGGGCGGCGGGGCTGGTGGCGACGAGGTAGCTGGCGATGCCGGCGGTATCGCAGATCCGGTGTCTTTGGCGTAGTAGCGCGCCGCCGATGCCATTGCGCTGCCGGTGCGGTGCCACCCCGAGGTACGCCAGGTAGGTGTGTGGTTGGCGCGGGGCGTGGGTGTGCAGCAGGGCGGCGAGTTGGAGGAACCGGTCGGCGTGGCGGCCGGTGATGCGTCGTAGCCGGGCGGTCTGCCGGTCGGTGGTGGTGTGGGCGACCGGGTACGGCAGCCACAGCGCCGCTGCGGCCAGATTGACGGTCGTGTACACGATGCCGGCGGTCATCGCCTGGGCCAGCAGACCGGGGCAGAGCCGCTGGTAGACGTCGCGCCGTCGCGCCCGGTCTCGGATCAGCCACCGGGCGTCGGGGGTGTCGACGAACGCGTCAACCAGCACCCGGGCCAGGTGCGGTATGTCGTCGACCCCGGCCCGCCGTATCCGCACGGTGCCGGCGGGGCCGGCGGTCGCGGTCACCGCCGGCCCTGTCGGCCGTGCCGGCTCCGTCGGCCGTGCTGACTGTGCCGGCTTCGTCCGTCGGCGGCGGCAAGATGCCGCACCAGCTGGTCGACCCCCGGTGGTACGGGGGTGAGCAGCTGCCGCAGCTGCCGGCGGGCGGTCAACGTGTCCGTGCCGAGGACGTGGCCGTCGAGTCCGGTCGCCACACAGAGTCGGGCCAACGTGCTGTCGTGCGTGTTGAGGCGGGTACGGCGGCGTACCCGCATCGACAACCGCGCCCACGGCCAGGCCGCGACATTCGTGTCCACCGCCGGGTAGACGGGGTCCCGACGCCACCACCAGCGGCGGACCGTACGCGGCCGGACCAGCCCGGCGACGGTGAGCCGGTCGGCGACCGTGCGGTACGCGTGCCCGGCGAGCCGGTCGATCCAGGTGGCCGGTGGGTGTGGCGCGTCGGTGTCGATCCAGCGCAGCACCGTCCGCCCCCACGGGTCGACGGCACCCGGCGCGGCCGTGCCGGTGACGACGCTGCCGGTCGCGGCGACCGTGACCGCGCCGACGAGGGCCAGGTCGGCGAGCATCGCGGCGGCCAGCCCACGCCCGACGACCCTGGTCGGCACGCGCGGCTTGCCGGTGACGTCGTCGTGGGCGATGAGGAACAGTTCGTCGGCGAGCCGACCGGCGGGCGGCAGCGGTACGGCCGGCTCCGCCAGCGCCGCCGGTGCCGCTGCGGGTGAGGTGGTGGACCAGTCGCGGGTGCAGGTGCGGTAGACGGTCACCGGCCGGCCCGCCTCGTCCAGGCCAGGAACCGGGTGAACATCTCCCCCGGCGTCGCCTCGGCCGGCAGGTCGGCGATCGCCTCGACCATCCGTTCGGCCGCGTACATGCTGCGGGAGATCGGGTCCAGGTTCGCGGTCAACTCGGCCCGCGCGTACTCACACGGCCAGTCGACGTGCGGCCCGCACCCCGAACAGGACCAGACCGGCCGTACGGGCACGTGCAGTACGTCGTCCAGCCCGGTCACCGCCGCTGTGCCCCGATCTGGTTGCGCCACCGCCGCCCGCGTGGGTCCGACTGCGGCGGCGGTGGTGGCGCGGTGCCCCAGGTCCGGTCGATCGGCGCGGTGCAGTCCGGGCAGGTCAACGTCTGCCCGCACACCGGACACCACCGGTGCCGACACCGACACAACACGAACCCACCCACCACGCCAGCGAGAAAACCGGCCACGGCTGCAAACAAAATCCACAACGTTCCTCCAAGAGCAGACGCGAATTCGGTGTTTGATCGTGCGATCCGTTCACCCCGCGACGGCGTCGATGATGTGAGAGCGGGTCGCAGATTCAGTCGACCAGTATCGAAACGATCTGGGAATGCGCCCGAGCCGTGAATGCCGGGAATGATTGGAGTAGCGGGTGAACTACGTGAACTTCAAACGCGGCGATTTGCTCAACCGGGAGGATGATGAGTGATCGCTATCGGGAGGTGGCCCGCTCGACTGCCGGCTCGGAGACCGGAGACAACCACTTCATAAATGCCCTGTTGATCGCCGGATCGCGGCCAGCAACGTACGCATCAATTGGCTGATAACCGCGCTCGGCGAAAAACGTAAGCGCGTCGGTGTTGCGTACACCGGTTTCGAGGACTGCTCGCCGCGCACCCCACCTGGCCGCCTGATCTTCGAGGCAGGTCAACAGCGCGTGTCCGATCCCGAGGCCGCGTGCCTCGGGAAGGAGGAACGTCTTTTTTATCTCGACCGTGCCGGTGTCCCGCTCGTACCAGCGGCAACCACCACAGCCGACCGGACCGCCCGGCCCGTAGGCGACGAGGAAGATGCCGTTCGGAGCAGCGAACGCCGCCGGTTCAAGAGTCACCGGCTCAGCGAAGCCGTACCGGCCAACCTGCTCCTGGTAGAAGCTGCGCAGCAGGAGCGCCGCGTCCGGGTGCTGCACGCTGCGTTCGAGCAGAGCAAACCCGGCAGGGAGCGCGGTGTGACTGTTCCTCACATCCTCGATAATGCCGCATCGAACTCCGGAAGGAATTCAGCTACCGGTGCGGAGCGGGATCGACGGGCCAGCATCGGGCGGAGCCCTCGGAGGTAGCTTCGCCCGCGTGGCGACTGCACCAGCGGCAGCAGCCCCAGGCCGACCCGCATGACCGCCACGGCTTCCGGCGCGTCGCCGCGGAGGAGGTGCGCCCTGGCGAGGAACGTGAGGTGCAGCAGGCCGGACCGTGCATACGGAGGCGCACCACCGGCCCGGCGTGGAGTGATCATGGTGGTGACGGCACCCGTCAACAGGTTGATCCCCTCGTCGAGGAGCCGGCTGCGATTCGCGGTGGTCCGCTCCGCGAGGACGACCAGTCCCTGCCCGGTTTCGGCAGTGAGCTGCTCCGGACTCAGGTAGTAGAGGAACGACGCTTCCGCAGAATCCTGACCAGGGTCGAGCGCTTCGATAGCCCGATCGGCGGACCGACGAAACCTGGACAGGTCCCCGTCAGCTGCCGCAGCGGTGGCTTCTCGTCCCAACAACCGAGCCCGCAACCGCCGGTATGGGGAACGCCCCTCAGTGGCGGCAGCCTCCGCCAGCCGGACAGCGTGCGCGCCATGGCCGGCGAAAGCCGACACGTAGCTCAACATCCCGATGGCGTTGGCCGCCCGGTCGCTCGCACCGGACGCCCGACACACGCCGACGCTCAGCAGCAGATACCGCTCGGCAGAGCCGTAGCGACTGGAATCGAAGTGTAGCCAGCCCAGGAGCTGTGCCAGATCGGCGACGATGGCCAGCAGTCGCCGGCCGGTCGCCGCGTCATAGTTCGCGTGATTGACGAGATCAACCACGTTGCGCAGCTCTGCCGTGACGTATCGAAGACTCAACGTGCCGCCGCCTTGGCGGTCGTCGAGTTGGCGCAACGCCGCGACATGAGCTGCGATCAGGTCCACCTGCTCCGCGAGCACGTGCTCATGACCGGTCCGATTCCGCGCCGCGAGGACAGCTCCCCGGAGCTGGTCGAGGATCACAGCCGTCAGGTCAGCGCCAGACGCATCAGCGATCGGGCTGCTCGGCGCGGGTGTGGTGACGGCGAGTCGGCCGAGTTCACGCAGCAGATCGTCAAGATGCGCCATCGAGCCGAGGTCATCGACTGCCGACTGTTGCCGGGTCGCCGTGCCGCCTCGCCCTGGCCACAGTTGAGCTACGGAAACCGGGTAACCGAGCCGTTCGGAGAGCACAGCCGCAGCCAGGTCCGGAATGGGCTGCCGAGGGCAGAACCCACGTCGGACCCAGGCGTACCCAGCCGTCGGATCGAGCCGGAGTCGATCCCGCCCCTGACTGGAGAGCCTGGCATTGATCGCCGCCACAAACTGTCTTGGCCCCCACTCCGCATGCTGCAACAGCTCGACCAGCGTTGCCGACGCCCCGTCCACCAGAACCTCCGCGTGTCGGTGTCCCCACCGCAAGCTACCGAGTGAGTGGTACCGGCGGCTGTCCGCAAGCGACCCACTCGTCAAAGTTCACGAGATTCACGGATGGGACTGCGGTGGACCGGCCCGGCCGACCCCTGGCGGGCTCTCATGGCCCTCGTAGCACGGATGACGAACTCTTCCGATCGCCGGTCAACCGGCCAGGGTGAGGATCCGGTCGCCGGCGATCCGGGCCAGGTAGCGCACCTCGTCGAGCCCGACCGGGGTCTGCCCCGGTAAGCGGGGCACCTGGTAGACGCTGCGTTCCCCGTCCGGGCGCAACCCGGCCGCCTGGTAGAACCGCCGGGCCCGCTGGTTGCCGTCGAGCACCCACAGCCGCATCGTGCGCCAGCCCTGCCCGGTCATCCCGGCGATCGATGCGGTGAGCAGGAGCCGACCGACCCCGGTGCCCCAGTGGACGGGGTCGACGTACATGCTGACGATCTCGCCGTATGTCGGATCGAGTTGGTCCCGGTCCTGGTCGATCCGGTACGGGCCGAAGGTGCTGAACCCGATGATCTGTTCGCCCTCGGTGGCGACCAGGGTGCGGAACGGCTGCTCCGGGTCGGCGGTGCCGACGTCGCGGCGGCGCTGCGCCCAGGCGGCGACGTTGAGCCGGTCGAGCACGTCGGCGGGGATCAGGCCCGCGTAGCCGGCCTGCCACGCGCGCACGTGGACCCCGGCGATCGCGTCGGCGTCCTCCGGAGTCTCCTGCCTGACTTCTGGCATATGGGGAGTTCTATCCTGTTTCACAACCGACGTCCAGCAGCGCCGGCCGGGTGTCGGCTGGGCCCGGCCGACACCGCCACGCGTCCACCCGGTTGGGATACTGTCCAGATGAGGATCTTCGCCTCCGTCGACGACCTGGCCGGGGCCGTGGGCGAGTCGCTCGGGCCAGGGGACTGGTTCCCGGTCGACCAGGCCCGGGTCGACCAGTTCGCCGAGGCCACCGACGACCATCAGTGGATCCACACCGACCCGCACCGGGCGGTCGACGGACCGTACGGCGGCACGGTCGCCCACGGATTCCTGACTGTCTCCCTGATCCCGGCCCTGATGCGCCGGCTGTACCGGGTGGACGGGGTGCGGACGAGGATCAACTACGGGCTCGACAGGGTCCGGTTCCCGGCTCCGTTGCGTACCGGTTCCGCCGTACGGGCCGAGGCCGCCATCGCCTCGGTCGAGCCGGTCGTCGGCGGTGTACAGACGGTCATGTCGGTGACCGTGACCGCCGACACCGGTGACCGGCCGGTCTGCGTCGCCGAGACGGTCAGCCGGCTGCTGGTGGCAGCGCAGCGCTGACCCCGGTCACGGCAGCAGGGCTCGGATCAGCACGATGGCGACGAAGACGACGATGAAGGAGAGGTCGATGGCGGTGCCGCCGACGCGTAACGGCGGCAGCACCCGCCGGACCGGGGCGAGCACCGGCTCGGTGACCGTGTGCAGAGCGGAGGTGGCGCGGGAGCGGAGCGAGTCGCGCGGGCTCGGCCCGGCCAGCACCGTGCTCCAATCGAGAACCGCGCGGGCGATGAGCAGCAGCTGGAAAACCAGCAGCAGCAGGCTCAGGAGTGCGAGCAGGGGACCCATCGAAGCAGACCTCCAGGACGACCGGTGAGCGTTCCACTATGCCTGGCGATCGTGTGTGGTCGCTGTGAATCGCCGGGCGGAGGACGGCCCGATCGGCCGAAGATCGGCCGCGCCCGGTAACCGGGTGAGCCGGCACCTCCCGTCGATGTCGTACCGGGGCGGTAGCTTGCCTGGCGATGCCCGTACCAGACAGTCTCTCGCTCGCCCAGGCCCGCCGGATCGCGCTGGCCGCCCAGGGCTTCACCGACCCCGCACCGGCCGGGGTGCCAACCCGTCGGCACCTGCGCCGGGTGCTGGACCGGGTCGGCCTGATCCAGATCGACTCGGTCAACGTCCTGCAGCGCGCCCACTACCTGCCGCTGTACAGCCGGCTCGGCCCGTACCCGACCGACCTGCTGGACCGGGCCGCCGGGCACGCCCCCCGGGAGCTGTTCGAGTACTGGGGCCACGAGGCGTCGCTGATCCCGGTCGACCTGCAGCCGGCGCTGCGCTGGCGGATGGCCCGCGCCCGCGACGACGCCTGGGGCGGCATCCGGCGGATCGCCGTCGAGCAGCCGGAGCTGGTCGACCGGGCGCTGGCCGAGGTCCGCGCGCGCGGCCCGGTCACCGCCGCGCAGATCGAGCAGGACACGACGCGGCCGAGCGGCAACTGGGGGTGGAACTGGTCGGCGGTGAAGACCGCCCTGGAGTACCTGTTCTGGGCCGGCGAGATCAGCTCCGCCGGGCGGACCAGCACCTTCGCCCGCCGCTACGACGTGCCGGAGCGGGTGCTGCCGCCCCGGGTCATCGCCGCGCCGACGCCGACCGAGGCGCAGGCGCACCGGCAGCTGGTCGAGGTCGCCGCCCGTTGCCTCGGCGTGGCCGCCGAGCCGGAGCTGCGTGACTACTTCCGGCTGTCGGCGGCGGCGGTCCGGCCGGTCGTCGCCGACCTGGTCGCCGACGGCGTTCTGCGCCCGGTCCGGGTGCAGGGCTGGTCACAGCCCGCCTACCTGCACCACCAGGCCCGGCTGCCGCGCTGGATCCGGGCCGCCACGCTGCTCAGCCCGTTCGATCCGGTGGTCTGGGAGCGGGTCCGCACCGAGCGGCTGTTCGGGCTGCGGTACCGGATCGAGATCTACGTGCCGGCCGCGCAGCGGGTGCACGGCTACTACGTACTGCCGTTCCTCGACGGCGACCGGCTGACCGCGCTGGTCGACCTCAAGGCGGATCGGGCCGCCGGGGTGCTGCGGGTGCCGGCCGCCTGGCCGGTGCCCGGTGCCAGCACCGACCCGGAGCAGACCACGACCGCCCTGGCCGACGAGCTGATCCGGTTGGCCGGCTGGCTCGGCCTGTCGCAGGTCGCGGCACCGACCGCCGGAGACCTGGCCGGGCCGCTCACCCGGGCACTGCACGGCGCCGTGGCAGCCGGTTGACCGGGAGTCCGCGCGGGCGTGGTCGTCGGCTGAGCCGGCGGGACCGGCCAGTGTACGGTGGGACGATCGGCATCAAGGGAGGCGTGACGGATGGCGGGTCCAGACGGCGTGGCGGTGCAGCGGCCCGTCGGCGACGGGCCGGCACCGACCGGCGACGCCGGTCCCTACCCGGACGCCCACTCCCACTATCACCAGCAGTACGCGTACCAGCCGCAGGCCCAACCGGACCGGTTCACCCGCCTGGTCAACCGGCTCTGGGCGCGGTCGCCGCGCTGGCTGGCCCCACTGGCGGTGCTCGGCTGCATCGGCGCGGCGGCCGGCTACACGGTGATCACCGACCCGACGACCAGCAGCGCGGAGGCGGCGCCCAGCTGCCTGCTGAAGCTGACCACCGGCCTGGATTGCCCGGGCTGCGGCGGGACCCGGGCGGTCTGGTACCTGCTCAACGGTGATCTCGGCGCTGCCGCCCGGCACCACCTGCTGGTGGTGTTCGCCGTCCCGTTCCTGCTCTACGTCTACCTGGCCTGGGTCGGCCAGCAGCTGTTCCGCTGGCGGCTGCCGCAGCTGTCGTTCAGCCCGACGACGGTCGGCTGGTCGCTGGGCGTCTGGCTGGCGTTCGCGGTGCTGCGCAACCTGCCGTGGGAGCCGTTCAGCTGGTTCTACGTCTGACCCAGGGCGGCCTGCCCTGCGGGCCGGCCCGGCCCGGTGGACGCCGTGTTTGCCCGTCGTGCCGGCCGGCAACTAGAGTCCGAGAAATGCCGGAAATCGTGTCGCCGCAGGTCACGCTGATCGCCTGGACCCAGTTCCAACCGCCCGCCGACGTCGACTGGTCGACCGACGCCGACGGCGGTCAGGCCTTGGCCGAGTTCGCCGGCCGCGCCTGCTACCAGTCGTGGCGCAAGCCCAACCCGGCGACCGCCACCAACGCCGGCTACCTGCGGCACATTCTGGACAGCGGTCACCTGTCGGTGCTGGAGCACGGCAGTGTCACGTTCTACCTGACCGGGATCTCCCGGTCGCTGACCCACGAGCTGATCCGGCACCGGCACTTCTCCTACTCTCAGCTGTCCCAGCGGTACGTGCCGGAGCGCGACGCCGCCATGGTCGAGCCGGCGGTGATCGCCGAGGATCCCGAGCTGCACCAGCAGTTCGTCGCCGCGGCCGAGGCGAGCGTGCGGGCCTACACCGAGCTGCTGGAGGGTCTCGAGAAGCGGTTTGTCGACGAACCCAACCCGACGCTGCGCCGTAAGCAGGCCCGGCAGGCGGCCCGGGCGGTGCTGCCGAACGCCACCGAGACCCGGATCGTGGTCACCGGCAACTACCGCGCGTGGCGGCACTTCATTGGGATGCGGGCCACCGAGCACGCCGACGTGGAGATCCGCGACCTGGCGGTGGAGTGCCTGCGGCAGTTGCAGCGGGTGGCGCCGAGCGTCTTCGCCGACTTCGAGATCAGCCAGCTTGCCGACGGCAGCGAGGTTGCCGCGAGCCCGTACACCCGGCAGGGGGAGTAGGCCGCCGGCCCGCACCACCAGCGCTGAGAACGCGGTGCGGCCGTCCGATAGGTTGTCCGTATGACGCAGCACCACCTAGCCGGTCCCGGGGCGGGGACACCGACCCCGTTCGGGCGACTCCTGACCGCCATGGTCACCCCGATGAACGACGACGGCTCGCTCGACCTCGACGGCGCCGCCCGGCTGGCCAGCTACCTGGTCGACGAGCAGGCCAACGACGCCCTGGTGATCAGTGGCACCACCGGCGAGTCGCCGACCACCACCGACGCTGAGAAGGAGCAACTGCTCCGGGTCGTCATCGACGCGGTCGGGGACCGGGCCCGGGTGGTCGCCGGTGTCGGCACCAACGACACCCGGCACACGGTCGAGCTGGCGGTCGCCGCCGAGAAGGTCGGCGCGCACGGGCTGCTGGTGGTCGCGCCCTACTACAACAAGCCGCCGCAGGCCGGGGTGGTCCGGCACTTCACCGAGGTCGCCGACGCGACCGGGCTGCCGATGATGGCGTACGACATCCCGCACCGCACCGGTATCGCGATGAGCAGTGAGACCCTGGCGCGGCTCGGCGAGCACGAGCGGATCGTCGCGGTCAAGGACGCCAAGGGTGACCTGGCCGCCACCTCCTGGGTGACCGGCCGCACCGACCTGGCGTTCTACTGCGGCGACGACGCGCTCACCCTGCCGACGCTGGCGATCGGCGGCGTCGGGCTGGTCGGCACCTCGACCCACCTGACCGGTGCGTTGACCAAGCAGATGATCGAGGCGTACGTCGCTGGCGAGCACGCCGCCGCGCTGGACCTGCACCGCCGGTTGCTGCCGCTGTTCACCGGCATCTTCCGCAGTCCCGGCACGATCCTGGTCAAGGCGGCGCTCGGGGTGCTCGACCTGCCCGCCGGTCCGGTGCGCTCACCACTTGTCGAGGCCACCGACGCCGAGCTGGACCAGCTGCGGGCCGACTGCGCCGACGCCGGACTGGAGCTGCCGTGAGCCAGGCACACGTGGAGTTGGACCTGCCGCCGCAGCTGCCACCGGGCGGGCTGCGGGTGATCCCGCTGGGCGGGCTCGGCGCGATCGGTCGCAACATGACGGTCTTCGAGTTCGACGGCAAGCTGCTGGTGGTGGACTGCGGGGTGCTCTTTCCGGATGTGGAGCAGCCCGGGGTCGACCTGATCCTGCCGGACTTCGCCCCGATCCTGGACCGGCTCGCCGACGTCCAGGCGATCGTGCTGACCCACGGCCACGAGGACCATATCGGCGCGGTGCCGTACCTGCTCGCCCACAAACCGGACATTCCGTTGGTGGGCTCCCAGTTCACCCTGGCGCTGGTCGAGGCGAAGCTGGCCGAGCGGCGGATCGAGCCCTACACGTTGACCGTACGCGAGGGTCAGCGGGAACGGATCGGGCCGTTCGAGTGCGAGTTCCTCGCGGTGAACCACTCGATCCCGGACGCACTCGCGGTGGCGATCCGCACCCCGGCCGGGCTGGTGCTGCACACCGGTGACTTCAAGATGGACCAGCTGCCGCTGGACGGGCGGATCACCGACCTGGCCGGCTTCGCCCGGCTCGGTGCCGAAGGCGTAGACCTGCTGCTGTCCGACTCGACCAACGCCGAGACCCCCGGCTTCGTCACCCCGGAACGCGACATCGGGCCGGTGCTCGACTCGATCTTCGGCAAGGCCACCGGCCGGATTATCGTGGCGAGCTTCGCCTCCCATGTGCACCGGGTGCAGCAGGTGATCGACTCGGCGTACGAGTACGACCGCAAGGTCGCGCTGATCGGCCGGTCGATGGTGCGCAACATGGGCATCGCCCGGGACCTCGGTCTGCTGCGGATCCCGGCCGGCCTGGTGGTCGGGCTGGACGAGGCGACGGCGCTGCCGCCGGACCGGATCGTGCTGATGTCCACCGGGTCGCAGGGCGAGCCGATGAGCGCGTTGGGCCGGATGGCAACCGGTGACCACCGGCACATCACCGTCGCGCCCGGCGACACCGTGGTGCTGGCCAGTTCGCTGGTGCCGGGCAACGAGACCTCGGTCTACCGGGTGATCAACCAGCTGGCCCGGGCCGGGGCGACCGTGATCCACAAGGAGACCGCCAAGGTGCACGTCTCCGGTCACGCGCCGGCGGGGGAGTTGCTCTACCTGCTCAACGTGGTGCGGCCGAGCAACCTGCTGCCGGTGCACGGTGAGTGGCGGCACCTGCGGGCGCACGCCCGGCTCGGCATCGAGTCCGGTCTCGACCCGCAGCGGGTGGTGCTCTGCGAGGACGGCGACGTCGTCGATCTGGTGGACGGGCACGCCACCCTGGTCGGGCACGTCAAGAGCCGGTACGTCTACGTTGACGGTCTCGCGGTCGGCGACGTCGGCGAGTCGCTGCTGACCGAGCGGCGGATCCTCGGCGACGGCGGGTTCATCGCGGCGACCGTGGTGGTCGACTCGGTGACCGGCAAGGTGGTCGGTGGGCCGACCGTGTCGGCGAAGGGCTTTTCCGAGGACCCGGAGGCGTTCAACGCGGTCGTCCCGTTGATCACCGAGGCGTTGGGTCGGGCCGCCGCCGACGGCATCACCGATCCACACCAGCTGCAGCAGGTGGTCCGCCGGGTCGTCGGCCGCTGGGTCAACGACGCGTACCGCCGCCGGCCGATGATCGTACCGACCGTGGTGGAGGTTTGAAGACGTCCTGAGGCCCGCCGGGGCTGACCGGGCGGCCGGCTGGCGGGCATACTGGTCGGACAGTTACCCACTGGTCGTGACGAGAAGGCTGGCGTGCCAGGCGATCCCGGCTCCGGCGAGTCCCCTGCGGCGGCGCGGCGCAGGCTCCGACTCGCACTGCGCCGCGCCCGGGAGTCGGCCGGGCTGACCCAGGGCAAGGTGGCGGAAGCCCTCGACTGGTCGGTCTCCAAGGTCAACCGAATCGAGAAGGGCAGCGTCTCGGTCTCGACCACCGATCTGCGGGCGTTGTTGGAGCTGTACGGCGTGGTGGACGCCGACCGGGCCGAGCGGCTGCTGCGCGACGCCCGTACCTCCCGGTTGCGGGGCTGGTGGGACGAGCCGCGCTACCGGGAGCACCTGACTCCGGCGATGCTGCAGCTGCTGCAGTTGGAGGGCGAGGCCAGCGCCATCCGGGTGTTCCAGCCGACGTTGATCCCGGGGCTGCTGCAGACCCGCGAGTACGGCGAGTTCGTGTTGAACTTCTGGCGTAGCGAGCTGCCGGAGGCCGACCGGGCACTGCGGCTCGAGGCCCGGCTGCGGCGCCGTGACCAGGTGCTGGACCGACCCGATCCGCCGGAGTTCCACCTGGTGCTGGACGAGTCGGTGCTGTGGCGCACGATCGGCGGGCCGCGGGTGATGGCTGGGCAGTTCGCCGCCCTGCTGCGGGTGGCGCGGCGACCGAACGTGCGGGTGCGGATCGTGCCGTTCGCCGACGCGGCGATCATGGCGATGCTGGCGCCGTTCACGCTGCTCGATTTCGGCGACGAGGAGAACGCGCTGCTCTACCGCGAGGGCATCCTGCTGGACGAGATCGTCCACGCTGCGCAGCGGATCGGCCGGCACCGCGACTACTTCGCGCACATCTGGGACTCGGCCCACGACGAGGCGACCTCAGCCCGGTTGATCACCGAGCGGACGGCGGCGTTGACCGCCGATCTGCCGGTCGCGGAGGCCCCGTCCGTCGGTGGGTGAGTTCCGGTCGCGTATCGGCCGGGTTAGCTGCAGCGTTACAACAGGCAAATGCCCAATAATCGGCATGAAGCCTGAATCGGAGAAAAAGCTATGATGCAGACATATCGCGGCTGGTGGCGGAGTAGCCGGTGCGACACCAACGCGTGCCTGGAAGCCACCGTGACCGCCTCCGGCGACGTGGCGCTGCGCGACTCGGCCGAGCCGGACGGGCCCTGGCTGGACGTCGACCGGCAGCAGTGGCGACGGTTCCTGCGCGGGGTCACCCGAGGTGACTTCGCCGGCCGGTAGGAGGCGGGTGGAGGCCGCCTCCCACCGACTCGGCCAAGGGTTCGTACGTGGCGCGGCCCCGGGCGGTTCACCAACCCGGCTGTGACATTCGGCATCCGTACGGGTCGATCCGGCGACCGACGTCCTCCGTACCACCTGCCGGCGGCTGTTCGACGCCAGCCGCAGAGGAGGTACGGATGCGACGCCGACGGATTGTCACCGCCGGACTCACCGCCGCCGCGGTCGGGGTGCTCGCCGCGGTGACCCTGCCGGCCGTTGCCGGCGACGACCCGACCGATGGCGCTAGCCGTGACGCCACCAGCCAGCCGGCCGCCGCGCACGACGACCTCGTCGACGCGCTGCGTCGCGACCTCGGCGGCAGCGCGGCGGACGCCCGGACCCGGCTGGCCACCGAACGCTGGGCCACCCGTACCGTCGACGTCCTGCGCGACGACCTCGACGCTGCTTACGCGGGCGCGTGGATCAGCCAGGACGGCGCCGACCTCGTCGTCGCGGTGACCGACCCCGCACAGCTGGACCGGGTCCGCGCCGCCGGTGCCGAGGCTCGCCTGGTGGCCCGCAGCCAGCAGCAGTTGACCGGCGTGAAGGAGAGCCTGGACCGGGTGGGCGATGCCGCCAGCCCCGACCTGGCCGGCTGGTACGTCGACCTGGCGGACAACACCGTGGTGCTGCTCGCCCGGCCCGGCGCGCAGTCTGCCGCCCGGGACTTCGCCGCCACCGCCGGGGTGCCGGCCGACGCGGTCCGGGTGGACGCCTCCGATGAGGCGCCGGTGCCGCTGTTTGACGTACGCGGCGGCGACCCGTACTTCATCGGTGCCGGTGGACGGTGCTCGGTCGGCTTCTCCGTGGTCGGCGGCTTCGTCACCGCCGGGCACTGCGGCCGGCCCGGCGACACCACCGCCGGGTTCAACCAGCAGGCGCAGGGCGTGTTCCAGACGTCGTCGTTCCCCGGCGACGACTGGGCGTTCGTCGCGGTCGGCGACGACTGGACGCCGCAGCCGGTGGTCAACGACTTCAACGGCAACAACCTGCCGGTCGCCGGTAGCGTGGAAGCGCCGGTAGGTGCCAGCATCTGCCGCTCCGGGTCCACCACTGGAACCCGGTGCGGTGTGATCCGGGCCAAGGACGTCACAGTCAACTATCCGGAGGGTGCGGTCAGCGGGCTGACCCGTACCGACGTCTGCGCCGAACCCGGCGACTCCGGCGGTGCCTGGCTCTCCGGTGACCAGGCGCAGGGCGTCACCTCGGGCGGCTCCGGCAACTGCCGCACCGGGGGCGTCACCTTCTTCCAGCCGCTGGCCGAGATCCTGCAGGTCAACAACCTGACCCTGGTCACCACCGAGGACGGTGCGGCCCCGCCGACCGGCGCGCCGACCGGCGTACCGACGGTCGCGCCGACCCAGCCGGCGGACCCGCCGCAGAGCCCGTGCGCCGACCACACGGTGCTGCGTGACGGCGAACTGACCCGGGCCGGTGGCCGGCAGATTCAGCCGGACGGACGGTTCTTCCGGGCCGGTGCCGGACGGCACAGCGCCTGCCTGCAGACGCCGGCCGGTGCGGCCTTCCGGCTTACGCTGCAACGCTTCACCGCCGACGGCTGGCGCACGGTCGCCCAAGGCGACCGCGCCGGCACCGCGGTGACCCGGTTGAACTTTTCCGGCCCCGCCGGTGCCTACCGATACCGGGTTGAGGCCGGTCAGGGCGTGGGTGGCTACTTCCTCGGGTTCTCGGTGAACTGACCCGCCACCTGCCGCGCCGTCCCCGGGGACCGCCCTCCCCGGGGACGGCGCACTCCCCGTCGCACCCGCTGAGTACGCCTACCCTGTCGACCGCTACCCGGCGCTCGTAGCCTGACCTACGGGGAGGTCACCATGGGCTACGAGCTGCTGACCGCCGTCATCCTGACGGCACACTTCGGGTTCCTCGCCTACCTGGCGGTCGGCGGGTTCCTGGCCTGGCGGTGGCCGCGGACGGTCTGGCTGCACGTGACCGCGGCGGGCTGGGGAGTGCTGGTGGTGGCGGCCAACCTGAGCTGCCCGCTCACCGTGGCCGAACACTGGTCCCGCCGCCGGGCCGGCCAGGTCGGCTTCGACGAGGGGTTCGTCGAGCGCTACCTGACCGGGGTGATCTACCCCGACCAGTACGCCTGGGCGGCCCGGCTGGTGCTGGCCACGGTCGTCGTGGCCAGCTGGGCCGGGGTGCTCAGGGCAGTTCGGCGACGGCGTCGGCGAACTGCGCCCCGGTGATCACCGCCGCGTTCACCAGCGCGGCGAGCTGCGCCCCGCTGACCCCGTAGGCCAGGTCGGTGCTGACGTCGCCGGCCAGAATCAGCTCGCCGGACCCGGTGTCGTGCACGTAGACCTTCGGCAGCAGCCGGTCGTGGTTCCACGAGTTGCAGAACCGGTACGCCTCGGCCAGTCGGTCTGCCGGCAGCCGCCGGTCGGCCAACACCCGGCTGTGCAGCACCCGCTGCTGCTCGCCGAGCCGCTCAAAGTGGATCACCGCGTGGCCCCACTTGCCGCCGACCACCCCGTTGTCGTCGACGAAGTACCGGTCGCCGCGTTCGTTGAGCGCCGCCGTGATGCCTTCCAGGGTCAACGGCGAAACCACGTCCTGGGTGCCGCCCGCCGGCGGTACCCCGATCTCGCCGCCGGTGGTCGGCTGATCGGCCGGCAGCTCGACGGCGTCGGTCAGCGGCTCGGCGGCCAGCCAGCCGGCGATCCGGCGCGACTGGTGGTCGGTGCCGTTGCGGGTGTCGAACCGGCCCGCCAGCTCGGTGGCGGCGGCGGCCAGCTGCGAACCGAGCGTGGCCACCGGCAGGTCGGCGGCCGGCCGGTCGCCGTACTCCGGCCGGTGGATCGTCTCGTCGCCGTGGCCGGCGGCGGCCGCGAGCCGGCAGACCAGGGCACCGGCGGCGGCGAACTCCATCGCCGAGGCGTCGTCGTACGGCCGGTCGAACCATTCCAGATGCTCGGTGAGGATCGCCAGGCCACGCTGGTGCTGACCGACCGACGCGCAGAACCGCAGGTGTTCGGCCAGGTACGGGAAGGCGTCGCGTTCGTGCCGGTGCCGCCGGTACGCCCGCACGTGCGCCTGCGCCGCGTCGGCGTACCGGCCCAGCCGCAGGTACGGCATGATCACCGTGACCAGTGCCTTCTCCGGCTGCTCGGTGCAGCCGACCGCACCGCTGAGCACCGGTTCGACGATCGCCAGCGCCGCCTCCCACTCACCCCAGCCGGCGAGCAGCTCGGCCTGGCGGGACGGGTCGCAGCCGGCGCAGTCGCTGTTCTCGTCTCGTGGGGCCGTGCGCCACCGGTCCAGCCACTGCCGGGCCTGAGCCTCGTCGCCGACGTGGTCGGCGATCTTGCAGCGCAGGTTGTACACCGCCTGCAGGCTCTGCCCGCTGGCGGTGAACCGGCGTTCCATGTCGTCCAGCGCGGCCCGGGTCTGCGCCAGACCCACCCGGGGCGTGCCGCGCAGCGTGGCGACCGCCCACTTGTGGTACCAGCGCAGCAGTTCGGCGTCCCACGGCTCGAACAGTTCCGGATAACGGTCGAAAGTGCTCAGGCACCAGCCGAACGCCGGCAGCATCCGCCAGCGTTCGGTGTGGTGGTTGTACGTCTCGATCAGCGCCATCCGCGCGTCGAAGCCGATCCGTGCCTGCCCGGCCGCGTCGGCGTGCGCGGCGATCCGTTCCAGCTCGGCGATCTTGCCGTCGCCGTCGGGCAGGTCGGTGGCCTCGTCCAGCGCCTGGACCAGCTCCTTGGCGGTCACGGTGTCTCCTCGGTGGGGGTGCCCGGCCCGGCGGCCGGGTCGGTGAAGGCTTGGTCCAGCAGGGCCAGGAAGGACCGGTTGAGCGCGGCGCTGTCCACCGCCCGCAACGGATGGTGACCGGCGAGCAGCGCCTGACCGTACAGCGCCTCGACGGCGTTGCGTAGCGCCGCTCCCGCCGGTTGCCCGGCGAGCCGGCGGATCAGCGGGTGCCGCCAGTTGAAGACCAGCTCCGGGCGGTGGTCGACGTCGACTTCGGCGAACGCGGACAGCACCTCCGACCACAGTTCGTCGGAGCCGGCCACCGCACGGCGCACACTGTCCTGCTCGCGGGCGGCCTGGCCAAGGACGTACAGGGCCGGCACCGTGACCGGGTCGAACTGCCGCAACTGCGGTACGCAGTCCAGTTCGGCCAGCACCGTGCGGGCGGTGGCCAGGAAGGTCTCCGCCACCGCCAACTGCCCCGGCGAGAGGGTCTCCAACCGGGCGGCCAGCTCACCGGGGTCCAGCCGGCGGGTGCGGATCGCCGGGTCCAGCCGGGGCAGGCGCTGCAGGATCTCCGCGTCGTAGGCGTAGCCGGCGTTGACGATCGGCGTACCGGCGGCGGACGCGATCGCGGCCAGTGACCGGAACTCGTCGACCGTCTCCACGTACCGGACCATCGCCAGATGCTGGCGGAACAGCCGCAGCGGCATCATCCCCCGGCTGGTCTCGAACGGCAGCCACGAGTCGACCAGCCGCAGCATCTCGTCGTCGCGGACGGCGAGCGCCTTGACCCCGAGGTGGTGCACCCGCAGGAACGCGGCGAGCCGTTCCGGCTGGCTGACCGACAGCTCCAGCAGCCAGCTGCGGATCTGCTCGCCGAGCCCGTCGCGGACTGCGCCGAGCAGGTCGTCCTCGTAGAGCGCCTCGCGGCTGGCGGTGGGGCGCAGCACGGAGGTGTCGACCACGCACCGGACGAAGAACGCCCACTCGGGCAGCAGCTTGCTGGCGTCGTCGCTGAGCAGCATCCGTTTCAGGTAGACCCGGTGCCCGCCCTGGCCGACCGTTGACGCCGACGGCAGCACGAAGCCGACACCGACCAGCCCGGCTTCCGGTACCCGCAGGTCGATCACGTCCATCGGTCGGGCACCGAGCAGCGTCGCACCGTAGTCCAGCAGCGCCTCCCGGCGGGCCGCCGGGTCGGTGTGGACCACTTCCCACGGGGCCTGCGGCTCGGTCAGCCGGACCGGCTCGCCTCCGGGCGGGCAGAACAGCACCGGGACGTCCAGCAGCCGGGCGTAGTCGCGGACCAGGTCACGGACCTGGTCGGCGGCCAGCCAGTGCCCGGCGTCGGCGCGGGGACGCAGCGTGACGGTGGTGCCGGCCGGTTCGCATGCGGCGTCGTCGACCTCGGTGGTGTAGCGCCCGTCGGCGTACCCAATCCAGCGCACCGCCGGTCCGCCCCGGGCCGACCGGGTCACCACCTCGACGGTGTCGGCGACCATGAAGCACGACAGCAGGCCGATGCCGAACTGGCCGAGGAAGTCCTGCCGGGCGAAGCCCAGGTCGTCTCGTTTGGAGGTACGCCCGACGCTGGCCAGAAAGGTGTGCACCTGCGGTTCGGTCAGGCCGATGCCATCGTCGTGCACCCGCAGGCCACCGTCGGCGGTGGGCTCGATCCGGACGGTACCGCCGGCCCAGCCGGGCTCGGCCTCGCGCCGGGCGGTGATCGCGTCGGTGGCGTTCTGCACCAGCTCCCGGGCGAACACCCGAGGGCTGGCGTACAGGTGGTGGCTGAGCAGGTCGACGATGCCGCGCAGGTCGACCTGGAAACGGTGTTCCATCCGGATCAGTCCGCCAATTCGGTGACGGCGTCGCTGACCTGGCAACCGGTGGCGATCCCGCAGTCGAGCAGGTGATCGAGCTGCGGGGCGCTGACGCCACGTTCCAACGCGGTGATCAGCTCACCGCAGACCCGGGCGGTGCCGTCGTCGTCGACGTGGACGAAGGTCTTGGGCCACAGCCGGTCGTGGTTCCACTCGTTGCAGAAGGCGTACAGCGCGGGCACGTCGTCCACGGTGAACAGGGTCGACGCGATGGTCCGTACCCGCAGCACCTCGCCGTTGGGCCCGAGCGGAGAGAACACGATCAGGTTGTCGTTCCACCGGCCGACCAGGTCGCCGTCGGAGTCGGCCTGAAAGTGGTAACCACGGGCGGTGAGAGTCTCGGCGATCATCGCGGTGGTCAGCGGCCGCAGCACCTGCATCGCACCACCGCCGGAGGGCGCGTCGGGCAGGTGGTCTGGGTCCGGCGGGGGCATGCGGTGGTCCTTTCGGTACGGCACGTCGGACGGCGGGCCTCGCGCTCCGGTCGGGAGCCGGCGCGCGGACGGCCGGCGATGTCCGGACGGGGGTCCGGCGACGGACGGCGTCGTCGTGGCCCGGGGGACAATAGGGGCCGTTCGGAATGGTGGCACAGCCGCGCCGCCCTGCGCGGTTCGGACACGACCCGGAAAAGCGAGGGTTTGTATGCCGGCGGGGTTACCGTGGGACTCTATGGCCGGCCGAACCTCCCAGGCGAATCGGCGGCGTGGCGGGTCGACCAGCCGCGGCGCCGCGACCGGTCGTGCCCGGACCCCGGCCCGCAAGCGCCCGACGGCCCGGCGGCGCCCGGCCCGCAACTCGCCGGCGGTCCTGGTCGGTCGCGCGGTCGGCGCCACCTGGATGGGGCTGGCACACGGCGTCGGCTGGGCGGTGCGTACCGCCGGCCGTCAGGCGGCCACTGCGCGCGAGTTGAGCCCGGAGCACCGGCGTGACGGTGCCGGGCTGTTCGTACTCGGCCTGGCCATCCTCACCTCGATGGCGATCTGGTTCGGCGCGGCCGGTCCGTTCGGGGTCCGCGTCGCGGACATGATGCGGCTGTTCGTCGGCGCGATCGCGGTCGCCGTGCCGTTGCTGCTGCTGATCGGCGCGGTCCGGCTGATGCGTGACCCACCGGAGGAGCCGGAACCCCGGGGCCGCGGGCTGGTCGGCTGGTCGGCGATGCTGGTCGCCACGGCGGGGCTGCTGCACATCGGCCAACGCCCCGACGACGACCTGCAGCGTGACTACGCCGGCGGGCTGATCGGGCTCGGCGTCGGCACAGTACTGGAGCGCACGGTCAGCTACTGGGTCGGCGTACCGCTGCTGATCCTGCTGCTGATCTTCGGTCTGCTGGTCGTCACCGCCACTCCGATCAACCGGATCCCGGAGCGGCTCGGGCTGCTCGCCGGGGTGGTGACCGGGCGGGGGCCGGAGTCTGGTTCGACCTCGGCCGACGCCGGTGACGACGACACCGCTGGCGGCGACACCGCTGGCGACGAGCGGACCCGCCGCCGACCGCCGCGCCGCCGGCAGGCCAGCCGGACGGCCGACGCCCTGCCGGCACCGTCGGCCGGTGACGACGGTGCCCCGGCAGAGCCGTTCGATCTGCAGGAGACGATGGAGCTGCCGCGCCGGCCGGCGGCGAAGGTGCCGACCACCCGCACCCCGCCGGAGCCGCCGGAGCATTCCCTGACCCCGACCCGCGCCGAGCAGCTGGCAATCACCGGGCTGTCCGGGGATTATCGCCTGCCGCCGGCCAAACTGCTGCGGACCGGGCCACCGGCGAAGACCCGCAGCAAGGCCAACGACGAGGTGATCGCCGCGCTGCAGGGGGTGTTCGAGCAGTTCGACGTCGACGCGGCGGTCACCGGGTTCACCCGTGGCCCGACGGTGACCCGCTACGAGGTGGAGCTCGGCCACGGGGTCAAGGTGGAGCGGATCACCCAGCTCTCCCGCAACATCGCGTACGCGGTGAAGTCACCGGACGTGCGGATCCTCAGCCCGATCCCGGGCAAGAGCGCGGTCGGCGTGGAGATCCCGAACACCGACCGGGAGGACGTGTCGCTCGGTGACGTGCTGCGCTCCCGGGCCGCCAGCGCCGACCACCACCCGATGTTGGTGGCGCTCGGCAAGGACATCGAGGGCGGCTTCGTGGTGGCCAACCTGGCGAAGATGCCGCATATCCTGATCGCCGGGGCGACCGGCGCCGGCAAGTCGTCCTGCCTGAACTCGCTGCTCATCTCGATCCTCAGCCGGGCCACCCCGGACGAGGTACGGCTGCTGCTGATCGACCCCAAACGGGTCGAGATGACCGGGTACGAAGGCATCCCGCACCTGGTCACTCCGATCGTGACCAACCCCAAGAAGGCGGCCGAGTCGCTGGAGTGGGTGGTACGCGAGATGGACATGCGCTACGACGACCTGGCCGCGAACGGCGTCCGGCACATCGACGACTACAACCGCAAGGTACGGGCCGGGGAGATCACCGCTCCCCCCGGCAGCGAGCGGGAGATCCGGCCGTACCCGTACCTGCTGGTGATCGTCGACGAGCTGGCCGACCTGATGATGGTCGCCCCCCGGGACGTGGAGGACTCGGTCGTCCGGATCACCCAGCTCGCCCGGGCCGCCGGCATCCACCTGGTGCTGGCCACCCAGCGGCCGTCGGTGGACGTGGTGACCGGCCTCATCAAGGCGAACGTGCCGTCCCGGCTGGCCTTCGCCACGTCGTCGCTGTCCGACTCGCGGGTCATCCTGGACCAGCCGGGCGCCGAGAAGCTGATTGGCCGGGGCGACGGCCTGTTCCTGCCGATGGGGGCGTCGAAACCGCTGCGCATCCAGGGTGCCTGGGTCAGTGAGAAGGAGATCGACGAGATCGTCGCCTTCTGCAAGAAGCAGCGCGAGCCGGAGTTCCGCCCCGACGTGCTCACCACCGCCCAGGAGAACAAGAAGAAAATTGACGAGGACGTCGGCGACGACCTCGACCTGCTGGTCCAGGCGATCGAGCTGGTGGTGACCTCGCAGTTCGGGTCGACCTCGATGCTGCAGCGCAAACTGCGGGTCGGGTTCGCCAAAGCGGGCCGGTTGATGGATCTGATGGAGACCCGGGGCATCGTCGGGCCGTCCGAGGGTTCCAAGGCCCGCGACGTCCTGGTCAAGCCGGACGAGCTGGAGGACGCGCTGGCGAGTCTGCGGGCCGTCGAGGCGAGCTGACCGCACTGGTACGGTCGGCTGACCGATCTGATCGTCCGGCACCGCGCCGCCCGGCCGCCGTACGTTAATGGCCCGGTACCCTCGTCAGGTGTCTGCTTTTCCCCCGCCTCCCGCCCAACCGCCCGGCCGGCGCGTCGCCCTGCTCACCCTGGGGTGTGCCCGCAACGAGGTCGACTCGGAGGAGTTGGCCGCCCGGCTGGACGCCGACGGCTGGCAGGTGACCACCGACGCCGACGGTGCCGACGTGGTGCTCGTCAACACCTGCGGCTTCGTCGAGAAGGCCAAGCAGGACTCGGTGCAGACGCTGCTCGACGCCGCGGACGGTGGGGCCAAGGTGGTGGCTGCCGGCTGCATGGCCGAACGGTACGGCCGGGAACTCGCCGAGCACCTGCCGGAGGCGCAGGCCGTCCTCGGCTTCGACGACTACCCGGATATCGCCGGCCGGCTGCGGGCGGTGCTGGCCGGCGAGCAGCTGCCCGCACACGCGCCCCGGGACCGCCGCACGATGCTGCCGTTGACCCCGGTTTCCCGGCAACGCTCCGGTGTCGTCGTGCCCGGTCACGCGACGGTCGACGAGCACACCCCCGCGCACCTTCGCGCGGTCCTGCGGCGTCGGCTGGCCAGCGGCCCGGTGGCGTCGCTGAAACTGGCCAGCGGCTGTGACCGCCGGTGCGCCTTCTGCGCCATCCCAGCGTTCCGGGGGGCGTTCGTCTCCCGCATTCCCGAGGAGCTGCTGGCCGAGGCCGAGTGGCTGGCCGGCACCAACGTTCGGGAACTCGTGCTGGTGAGCGAGAACTCGACCTCGTACGGCAAGGATCTGGGCGATCCGCGGCTGTTGGAGAAGCTGCTGCCACAGCTGGCCGCCGTCGACGGCATCGTCCGGGTGCGGGTCAGCTACCTGCAGCCGGCAGAGACCCGTCCGGGCCTGATCGAGACGATCGCCACCACGGCCGGCGTGGCACCGTACTTCGACCTGTCCTTCCAACACGCCAGTGAGCCGGTACTGCGCCGGATGCGGCGCTTCGGCTCCACCGGGCGGTTCCTCGACCTGCTGGCCTCGGCCCGGTCACTGGCGCCGCAGGCCGGCGCGCGAAGCAACTTCATCGTCGGGTTCCCCGGCGAGACCCGATCGGACGTCGACGAACTGGTCCGGTTCCTGTCGGCGGCCCAGTTGGACGCAATCGGGGTGTTCGACTACAGCGACGAGGACGGCACCGAGGCCGCTGGACTACCCGACAAGGTACGGGCCGCCACGGTGAAGCGGCGCTACGACCGGATCTGTGCGCTGGCCGACGAGTTGTGCGCGCAGCGGGCCGAGGAACGGGTCGGCACGTCGGTGGAGGTGCTGGTCGACAGCGTCGACGACGGGCTGGTGGAGGGTCGGGCCGCGCACCAGGCGCCGGAAGTGGACGGGTCGACGACGCTGGTGGCCGGCGCTGCCGCCGCCACCGGAGCCGGGGTCGACCTCGCCATGCTGCGCCCCGGCGACCTGGTCCGGGCGACGGTGACCGGGACCGAAGGGGTCGACCTGGTGGCAGTGCCGAGTGACGTGCTCTCGTCCGGTACGGCCGACCGGCCGCTCTCCACCGCGGTCAGGTGAGCTGATGACCGAGCCGGGCGCCTCCGCCGGTCCGCGTACCGCCGTCGCCGCAGTGCCGGTGGTCAACGCGGCCAACGCGCTCACCGGGCTACGCATGGTGCTGGTGCCGGTCTTCGTGGTCTTCGTGGTTCTCTCCGGGATGACCCATCCGGGCTGGCGGATCGCCGCCTGCCTGACGTTCGTCGTCGCGTCGGCGACCGACCTGATCGACGGCTGGATCGCCCGCCGGTACGCCTTGGTGACGTCGTTCGGCAAGGTCGCGGACCCGATCGCCGACAAGGCGCTGACCGGCACCGCGCTGGTACTGCTGTCCTGGTACGACCTGGTGCCCTGGTGGGTGACCGGGCTGATCCTGGTGCGTGAGTGGGGGGTCACGCTGATCCGGTTCTGGGTGCTGCGGCACGGGGTGATCGCGGCGAGCCGGGGCGGCAAGGCGAAGACGGCGCTGCAGATCACGGCGATCGTCTGGTACCTGCTACCGCTGCCATCGGTGCTTGCCGCGGTCGCTCCGTGGATCATGGCGGCTGCGCTGCTGGTCACCGTGGCGACCGGGCTGGACTACCTGGTCCGCGCGTTGCGGCTGCGCCGTACCGGGCCGGGCCGGTGACTTCGGCCGAGTCGGACCGGATGCCTCCGGCCGGCGCACCAGCGGGCGGGCGGCCGGCGCCGGACGGCGGCGATCTCGGCCTCGGGCGGTCGGCCAGCGGTAGCCCGGCGGCGGCGGTCGTGCACGCCCTGGCCGAGCGGGGCGAGACGCTGGCGGTCGTCGAGTCGCTCACTGGTGGCTTGCTGGCGTCCGCCCTGGTCGAGGTTGCCGGGGCGAGCCTGGTCTTCCGCGGCGGGCTGGTCGTGTACGCCACCGACCTGAAGCGCACCCTGGCCGGCGTGCCGGAGCGGTTGCTCGCCGACCGCGGACCGGTCGACCCGGACGTCGCGGTCGCCATGGCCCGGGGTGCCCGCATCCGGTGCGCCGCCGAGTGGGCGCTGGCGACCACCGGGGTGGCCGGCCCACAGCCGCAGGGCGGCAAGCCGGTCGGGCGGGTCTACGTCGCCCTGGCCGGTCCGGCTGGCGTGCACCAGGTCCGGCGGTTGGACCTCGGTGGTGGTCGAGATGCGGTACGCAGGTCGAGCGTGACCGCTGCCCTGCGGCTGCTGACGACGCAACTGCACGCCACGCGGCCCTGAGCGGGGGACACCCGGGACGCCGAGCGGATATAACTGACATCTGACTCTGATCGCCCTGTCGGTCCCGATTCGTGCTCTCGGGTGGGGTGTCGATCGGGTGACGAACGGATAAGGTTGCGGGAAGCCTCCGGCACTCGCCGGCCGGTCCCGGACAGGGGGAGGTGCGATGGTCCTGCTACGCCGCGTTATCGGTGACGCGCTGCGTGCCCGCCGGCAGGGTCAGCGCCGGACTCTGCGCGAGGTCTCCACCGCCGCGAACGTCAGCCTCGGCTACCTCTCCGAGGTCGAGCGCGGCCAGAAGGAAGCCTCGAGTGAGCTGCTCGCTGCGATCTGCGACGCGTTGGGTGCTCAGCTGTCCGAGCTGCTGCGTGACGTGAGCCACACCGTCGCCGTCGCCGAGCAGCGGCAGGGCCTGCTGGTTCCGTTTCCCGAGCAGTCCCCGACGTCGCCCGTCGCGTCGCCCGAGCGGGCCCTGGAGGAGCGGCCGAGCCACAGCGAGGTTCTGCGCTCCGCCTCGGACGGCGCTGTCGGGACGGCCGAGCGAGGCGACGCTTCGGTGCACCAGGTCGCCACCGAGGACGGGGTGACCGTCTCGGTCCGCAGCGACTCGCCGCTCAAGACGACGCTGCGGGCCTCCCGGCGGGTGTCGAACACCGGCGGTCGGGACCGTGACGTCGTCTGCGCCGCCTGAGCCGCGGCCGATCGAGCGGCAGGGTGCTGCCGGATCCTGGGCTCGCCACCGCTGGATCCGGGACACTAAGGTTGACCCTCAACCGGCCCACCCTGCCGGATCCCACCGACGGCGGCCTAAGCGGTGGCGACGGCCTGGGACGATGGTAGGGGTGCCGGCGCACCGTACCGCCCGGGTCGGGCCGCCGTGACCGCCTGACCGTTCGCGCCGCTAGTGAGGGGATACCGCAGAGATGGCGAACCCGTTCGTCAAGGGTTGGCGCTACCTGATGGCGCTGTTCGGCGCCAAGATAGATGAGCACGCCGACCCCAAGGTGCAGATCCAGCAGGCGATCGAGGACGCCCAGCGCCAGCACCAGGCACTGGTTCAGCAGGCCGCTGCGGTGATCGGCAACCAGCGACAGCTGGAAATGAAGCTCTCCCGGCAGATGAGCGAGGTCGAGCGACTGCAGGGGATGGCCCGGCAGGCGCTGGTGCTGGCCGACAAGGCCCGTGCCGAGGGCGACGAGGCGGAGGCGAACAAGTACGAGCAGACCGCCCAGACTCTCGCCACCCAGCTGGTCTCCGGCGAGCAGTCGATGGAGGACCTCAAGACCCTGCACGACCAGTCGTTGGCCGCCGCCGCCCAGGCCCGTCAGGCGGTGGAGAACAATCAGATGATTCTGCAGCAGAAGCTGGCCGAGCGGACCAAACTGCTGAGCCAGCTTGAACAGGCCAAGATGCAGGAGACCGTGGCCTCGTCGCTGGAGTCGATGTCGGCGCTCGCCGCGCCGAAGAACACGCCGTCGCTCGATGAGGTGCGGGACAAGATCGAGCAGCGCTACGCCACCGCGATGGGCCGGGCCGAGCTGGCTGGCAACTCTGTCGAGGGGCGGATGCTCGAGGTGCAGAAGTCCACCCTCGACATGGCCGGTTCGTCGCGGCTCGATCAGATCAGGGCCAGCATGGCAGGAGAGAAGCTTGCCGGGGCACCGCCAGGGCCGGCGGTCGAGCAGGCCCCGGCCGGTGTGGACAGTACGGCAGGCGCGGACACCGCCAGTGTCGCCCGCCTCGACCAGCTCCGTGCCTCGATGGCGAAGGACAAGAACACCGGTGACGCCTCCGCCGCCGGCTGACCATCGGGCCGGGCGCCCGGTGACCGACCCGGTTCAGCCGGTGCCGTAGGCAACCCGGGCCGGGGTGGTGGCGTCTCCGGCCGGCTTCGTCCGAGGGGGAGGGAAGGAGCAACGGTGGTGGATCCACGGGCCCGTTACTTCCGCAGGCTGCGTCGCCTGCGTCGGGGCGCCCGCCGGTGGACCGTGCTTGCTGGCGGCTTCGGTGGCGCGGCGGCGGTCCTGCTGCCGTACGCGGGGGTCAGCCCGGTCGACGCGGTGTGGGCGGCGGCGGCCGGTGCCAGCACGGCGTTGGCCTTCTGGCGCTGGTCCGATCTGCGGGCGCTGGCCGGGCAACCGCCGCCCCCCGAGCCGGATCCGGCCATCGCCGCCGAACAGGCCCGGCTAAAGCTGGTCGCCACCGTCGAGCGGATTCCGCTCGGCCGGGCCGCCGTCGGCGAGGTACGCCGACAGCAGGCGCTGCTGGAGTTGCGCGGAACGGCGGCGGCGGGCGTCTGGACCCGGCTGGACCGGGCCGCGCGTACCCTCGCCGGGCTGGTGCCGCGGCTGACCGGGCCGGGCGAGTCCGCCCAGCTCGAAGCCGCAGTGGCCGAGCAGTCCCTGCGCGACCTGGCGTACCGAGTGGCCAGCGTGGAGAAAGCGGTACGGCTGGCTCCGGCCGACGCCGGGTTGGCCAACTCGCACCGGGTGCTCGTCGAGCAGCTGGAAGCCGGCACCATCGCCTACGAAGGCCTGGTCGCGGCCGCCGCCAACTACGTCGCCGAGGACGGTCGGGCGATCGGGCAGCACCCGTCGGTGAGCCGGCTCACCGAGGCCGGTGATCTGCTGCGGGGGGTTGCCGCCGGGCTGGCGGAGCTGCGCCAGCCACCGGACCCGGCTGGCACGTCGGGCACCAGTAGGTGACCCGCCCCGCCGACTCGGTGCGTCGCACCGCCGTACCGCAGCGCCGGCACGGCCGCCGCCAGCGGCCGTACACGTAGGTGGCCTCCCCGGGCAGGCCGGTGATGCTGCGGCTGGCCCGCCCCCGGTTGGCGACCAGCAGCCGGCGTGCCAGGTCGACGACGGCGGCCAGGTCCGGCACCTCGCGGACCGGCGTACCGGGCGCGACACCACGCAGGAACAGCAACTCGCAGGCGTAGACATTGCCTATCCCGGCGAGATTGCGCTGGTCGAGCAGCGCCTCGGCGACAGGCGTATCGGGCCGAGCGGCGAGCCGGCGGACCGCTTCGGTCGCGTCCCAGTCGGCACCGAGCAGATCCGGCCCCAGCCCGGCGGTGAGTTCCGGCTCCCGTTCCGTCGCCATCAGCATCAGCTCGTGCAGGTGGTAGCCGACGGCGACGGATTCACCGGTGCGCAGCACCACACGGATCAGGTGTGCCGGCCGGGCCGCCCAGCGCTGCCCGACCCGGTAGGTCCGCCAACTGCCGTCCATCCGCAGATGAGAGTGCAGGGTGTACCGCCGGTCGTCGGGTGCCGCGAGCCGCAGCAGCAGGTGCTTGCCACGGCTCACGCAGCCCAGCACGGCCCAGCCGGACAGGTCGGTGGTCGCGAGCCGGGGGATCCGGAAGTCGCTGCCGGTGAGAAGCCGGCCGGCCAGCACTTCCCGCAGCCGGTAAGCGGTGTTCCAGACGGTGTCGCCTTCAGGCACGACCACAATCCTGCCGCAGGTCGTGACCGGGCGGGCCGGATCGCGCCGACTGCCCCGGGTCGGATAGTCGGCCGGATAGCCGACTGCCCGGGCCGGATAGTCGGCCCGGGCAGTCGGGTGACGATAACTTCTAGTAGCGTCGTCGGAACACGGCGAAGGTGGCAGCGGTGCCGAGCGCCAGCGCGCCAATCAGCACCACCCAGATCGTCGTCGAGTTGACGCCGTTGCTGAGCTCGGCGTTGGCCTGGACCGCAGCGATGAGGCTGTCGTCAACAGGTGCCGGCACGGCCACCGGGGGGAGCTCGCCGTACCGCACCAGACCGGTGCTCTCCAGCAGCGACATGTGGGTCTGGACGAAGCCGTTGGCGTCCTGCGCGAGCTGGCGGACGACGTCGTTGCGGGTGCTCGCCCGGACCGCACCGATGACTGGGAAGATGTTGCCGTGGGCGGCGCGGAGCCGTTCGACGAAGATCCGGTCGAACCGGGCGCCCTCCGAGATCTTCATCTCGTTGACCCAACCCTGCTGGGTGGGGGTCGGGTCGGTGGGCAGCTCCACGCCCAGCTGGTTCGCCGCCTCGACCACCAGCAGGTCGAGCTCGATATGCTGCTCGGCGATCGCGGCGCCGACCTCGCGGACCCGTTGCGTGCTGCCCTTTTCCGCCGCCAGCTGACCGGCGGGAATCTCCCACAGCCCGGCGAGCCGGACCCCGTTGAGTAGCTGGATGTCGGTGGCGGCGAGCTGGGTCGCCCCTGAGGGCTGGGCGAGCGCGACGCCGGGCAGTGCGAGCAGCCCGGCGACGAGACCCACCAGGACCACTGTCAGCCGGCGTGGGGTGTGTGCCGCAGATCGTGCCCGGGCCATAGTGTCTCAACCTCCGAGTGGGGTCGACAGAGCGGTTGGTGATCGATCAGAACGTTATGTCGAATACCGCCCCCGCGTCAATGCCGCCGGCTTGGAATCCGCAGAAAGAAAGAAACGTTCAATCATTTCCTGTGGCTAATCTGACTCAACTCGCCGGCATCGTCCGTTCGGCTGATGCCGGCGGTTCAACATCGAGGTCACCGGGGGTTTTCACCCAGTGCGAATCTGGCCGCTTGACATACCACGGCAGGAGTGCGGTTTGTGGCGCCGCGGTAACAGAGTGCCGACACCGTAGCAGAGTATCGGCCCATTCCTCACCCGGCGGATCACTGGAATCGCTACGGAGACTCGTCAGGACGCGGGGGCCGGACGATGTCGGCGTACCGCAGATGGCTGGCACCGTAGATTGCGAAGTTGAGCCGGGCATGGGACAGGCTCAAGTCGCCGTTCGGCCCGCCGCGCACCACCTCAGCGTCGTCATCGCCCTGGCCGTCGTCGGTCCAGAAGCAGACGGGGCAGGTGGTGCATCCGGTCCGGTAGCCACAGCAGGGGCATCTGTCGACGGAGTACGGGACCACCCGCTAAGCCTTCCACAGGAACGTTTCGGGCATGTGCCTGAGGTACCCCGTCGGCGGTCCGTCGGCAGCGCACCGCCGACGGCGGGGTACATCCGGCGTACCCCGCCCGTGCCGGCGGTGCCCGGCCCGACGTTTACGATCAGCCGCGTAGCCGCAGTCCACGTGGGGTGGCCCGGAAGCCGGCGGCGGCCAGCGCCGTCCGCAGCGGGGAGCTGTGTACCCGCTCCCCGTCGGCGCGTTCGACCGAGATGGTGCCGAGTGCCCCGGAGCTCACCGCGTCGGCTAGCGCCCGGGCCGCCGCCTCGAGCCGTTGTCCGTCCTGAGTGAAGCAGAGCAGACTGCGACCGCCGCGTTCGACGTAGAGCGCCGCCTCCGCGTCGACCAGGACCACCAGCGCCCCGGCCTTGCGCCCGGGTCGGTGCCCCGCCGCCGACTCGTCGGCGCTGTCCACCGGTCGCTCCGGCCAGGGCAGTGCCGCACCGTACGGGTTCGCCGGATCGGCTGCCGCCAGCACCACCGCCTCGGGCTGCCGGCGGTGCGCCGGATCGGAATTGGCGAGTTCCCGCAGCCGGTCCACCGCACCGGGTACGGCGAACTGGGCCGCACCGAGCCCGTCGACGAAGTAGCCCCGGCGGGCCGCGCCGCGTTCCTCCAACGCGGCCAGCACCGGGTACACGGCGGCGAAGCCACCTGGCTGCCCCTCGGCGGCGACCGCCCCCCGGGTCACCACCCCATGCCGTTCGAGCAGCACGTCGGCGGCGAGCGCCGCCCGCCGGGTCGGATCGGGGTCTCGGGGTGGCAGCAGTGACCACCGGCCGGCCAGCTGCGGTGCGGCGGTACGGGCGACGAACTCCTGACCGACCCGCCGGGCCCGACCCCGTGGCCCGGCGGCGGTGCGGACCCGTTGTCTCGAGTGTGGGCCGAGTACGGCCCGCAGTGGAGCCAGTGTGTCGTTGGTCAGCCAGCCGGCCCACACCAGATCCCAGATCGCCGTCTCGATCCGCCCGGCCGGATCGGCGTTGCCGGCGGGCGCGACGCCAGTGGTGTCGGCGAGCGCCGCGTCGACCCGGTCGGCCAGTTGCCGGAAGAACAGCGCCTGCTGGTCGGCGAGGGCGGCGAGCACCGCCTCGTGCACCGGGGTCAGCGTGAGCGCCGGGTCCGGCGGCGGTAGCAGCAGCGGCGCGGTCTCCGTGAACACCAACCGGATCCAGCCGTCACCGGCGCCGACCGCGCCGGCACCGGACCAGGTGACCTCGCCGGAGGCACAGAGCTCGTCCAGCTGCGCGGGGGAGTAGTCGGCCACCCGGGCCGGCAGGATCAGGCGTTCCACCGCTGCGGCCGGCAGGACCGCCCCCTGCAGTTGCTCGACGGCGGCCGCCACGCCGTCCACCCCACGACCCGGGTCGGCGACCTGCTGCCACCGGGGGAGGAACCGGACCAGGGCGGTGGCCGGCACCGGCTCGATCTCGCGGCGCAGCGCCGCGAGCGATCGGCGCCGCAGCAGCCGCAGCACGTCGGCGTCGCACCACTCGGTGCCGGCCCGCTCGGGAGTGAACTCGCCGGCCACGATCCGCCCGGTCGCGGCGATCCGCCGCAGGGTCTGTTCGACGACGAAGGCACCCAACCCAAACCGGGCGGCGCACCCGGCGGTGTCGAACGGCCCCCGGGTACGGGCGTAGCGGGCGACCAGGTCGCCGAGCGGGTCGGCCACCGGGGCGAGGTACGCCGCGGCGACGCCGACCGGCAGCGCGACACCGAGCGCGTCGCGCATCCGGCTGGCGTCCTCCACCGCGATCCACCGCTCCTGCCCGGCGATCCGCACCCGCAGCGCGCGCCGGGCCTGGGACAGCTCGGCCGGCCAGCCCGGGTCGATCTGCCGGGCCCGCAACTCGGCGTCGGACAGGTCGCCGACGACCCGCAGCAGCTCGGCCAGGTCCTCGGCGTCGCGTACCCGGCGGTGTCCGTCCAGCCACTGCAGCTGGCGGTGGGTCTCGTCGAGCACCGCCGGGTCGAGCAGCTCCCGCAGCTCGACCCGGCCGAGCAGCTCGCCGAGCAACGTCGAATCGAGGCTCAGCGCGGCGGCCCGGCGCTCGGCCAGCGGCAGGTCCCCTTCGTAGAGGAACGCTCCGACGTAGCCGAACAACAGGGACCGGGCGAACGGCGACGGTCGGGGTGTCTCGACCTCCACCAGCCGCAGTCGCCGTGCCACCAGGTCACCCATCAGCCCGGCCAATGCCGGCATGTCGAAGACGTCGCGCAGGCATTCCCGCGCCGCCTCCAGGGTGATCGGGAAGTCGGTGAACTCGCGCGCCACGTCGAGCAGTTGGGCGGCGCGTTGCCGCTGCTGCCACAGCGGCTGCCGGCGTCGCGGATCCCGGCGGGGCAGCAGCAGCGCCCGGGCGGCGCATTCCCGGAACCGGGCGGCGAACAGGGCCGACCCGCCGACGGCTGTTTCGACGAGCTGGCTCATCTCGTCGCTGTCGAAGGCGACCAGGTCGGCGCCGGGTGGGGTGTCGGCCATCTCGGGTAGCCGGATGACGATACCGTCGTCGGCGGGCAGCACCTGGGCGTCGACGCCGTACCGCTCGCTGATCCGGTGCCCGATCGCAAGTGCCCACGGGGCGTTGACCTGGGCACCGAAGACGCTGTGCACGACCAGGCGCCAGTCGCCGAGCTCGTCGTGGAACCGTTCGACGACGACCGTCCGGTCGTCCGGCAGGCTCCGGACGGCGGTGCGCTGGTCGTCGAGGTAGCGCAGCAGGTTGTCGGCGGCCCAGTCATCCAGACCGGACGACAACAGCCCGGCGCGGGCGGCGGTCGGGTCCTGTCGGCTGACCTGGCGCAGCCGGGCGCCCAGCGCCCGGCCCAGCTCGACCGGGCGACCAGGTTGGTCGCCTTTCCAGAACGGCATCCGGGCAGCCTGGCCCGGGGCGGGGGTGACCAGCACCCGGTCCGGGGTGATCTCCTCGATCCGCCACGACGTCGCACCGAGAAGGAAGACGTCGCCGGCCCGGGACTCGTAAACCATCTCCTCGTCGAGCTCGCCGACCCGTACCGGCCGTTCGGCCCCGGCCAGGAAGACGCCGAACAGGCCGCGATCCGGGATCGTGCCGCCACTGGTGACGGCCAGCCGCTGCGCGCCCGGCCGCCCGGTGAGCAGGTCGGCGTCGCGGTCCCAGAGCAGCCGGGGCCGCAGCTCGGCGAACGCGGTCGATGGATACCGGCCGGAGAGCATGTCCAGCACCGCGTGCAGCGCCGAGTCGGGCAGCTCGGCGTACGGGGCCGCGCCGCGCACCAGCGTCGCCAACGCGTCGACCGGCCAGGGATCGAGCGACACCATCGCGACGATCTGCTGGGCGAGTACATCGAGCGGGTTGCGCGGGTACCGCAACTGCTCGATCGCGCCGTTGGCCATCCGCTCGCTGACCACCGCACAGGCCAGCAGGTCGCCACGGTGCTTGGGCAGAATCACCCCGTGCGACAGCGCGCCCACCTGGTGCCCGGCCCGGCCGATCCGCTGCAGGCCGGCGGCGACGCTCGGCGGTGCCTCGATCTGTACGACAAGGTCGACCGCACCCATGTCGATGCCGAGCTCCAGGCTGGAGGTGGCGATCACCGCCGGCAGTTGGCCGGACTTCAACGCCTCTTCGATCTGCTGCCGTTCGGAGCGCGACACGCTGCCGTGGTGGGCGCGGGCGATCACGGCCGGGGCGCCGTGTGCGGTGTCCGACTGGGCCATGACCTCCGCCGGCATCCAGGTGCCGGACCGCCGGTCGCTGCCGCTGCTGTCGGCGCGGGGCGGTCCGGACCGCTGGTCCGTGTCGTCCGCCCGGTCTGCGGCGAGTTCGTTGAGCCGGGCGCAGAGCCGTTCCGCCGAGCGCCGGGAGTTGGTGAACACAATGGTCGACCGGTGCCGCCGGATCAGGTCGAAGACGCGTTCCTCGACGGCCGGCCAGATCGACCGGCCGGCCGGCGGCGGACCATCGGGGTCCTCTTGCGCCGTCTCGCGTTCGTCCAGCTGGTCGAGATCCGGCACCGGCACCTGGACGCTGACATCGATGGTCTTGGTCGTGGCCGGGGCGACCATCTGCACGGGCTGACGGCCACCGAGGAACTCGGCGGTCTCCTCGATCGGCCGGACCGTGGCGGACAGGCCGATCCGCTGGGCGGGTGCCGGCAGCAGCGCGTCCAACCGCTCCAGCGACAACGCCAGGTGCGCGCCGCGTTTGGTGCCGGCGACCGCGTGCACCTCGTCGACGATGACCGTACGCACGCCGCGCAGCGACTCCCGGGCGGCCGAGGTGAGCAGCAGGAACAGCGACTCGGGAGTGGTGATGAGGATGTCCGGCGGTTGCCGGAGGAAGGCGCGTCGCTGATCGGCCGGGGTGTCGCCGGTGCGGATACCGACGGTCACCTGCGGCGCCGGGGCACCGATGCGGGCGGCGGCCTGGCCGATGCCGACCAGCGGGGTACGCAGGTTGCGGTCGACGTCGACCGCGAGTGCCTTGAGCGGGCTCAGGTAGAGCACCCGGCACCGCAGCCGCGGATCGTCGGGAGCGGGCGAGCGGGTCAGCTGGTCCAGCGACCAGAGGAACGCGGCGAGGGTCTTGCCGGATCCGGTGGGTGCGACCACCAGGGCGTGCCGGCCGTCGCTGATCGCCTCCCACGCGCCGGTCTGCGCGGCGGTCGGGGCGGCGAAGGCGGCGGAGAACCACTCCCGGGTGGCCGCCCCGAAGCGCTCCAACACCGCGGTCATCGCTGGTCCCTCCATCGGTACATCCGGCTGCCTGCGTGAACCATCCTGCCCGCCGGGTACGACGAAGCTGGGCCGCCCGGGCGACCGGATCCACAAATTCGAGTGGAACCGGCAGGTCTGGCTTGCCCGACTTAGTAGTTATGGAGTAACTTTCCGTCATCGTCCGATCTCTCAAGGAGTACCTCCATGCCCGTTGTCGAGCGCGGCCTCCACCACGACACGGAGGTTCTACTCCGGAAGGTGGACGGCCTGGTGGCCCTGCTGCGGCTGCGGCACCACCGGCTCGACCCGGCGGCGGTGGACCGGTTCGCCGACACCCTGCGGGCCCTGGTCGTCGACAGCGGATCGGCGAGCGCCGCCGACCGGGCGCGGGTCCGCGCCACCGTGCACTACCACATGCTGCTGGTCAGCCGACGAGGTCTGCTGCCGCTCGCCGACGTGCCCGCACCCGCCGGACCCGCGACGCCGGCCAGTCCGGCGATGCCCGCCGCGACGGCGACGGCAACGGCTCCCACCGAACCAGCCGGCACATGACGGTAACCGTACGGTAATCACCGAATCTGCTTTGATCGCTTACCATCCAAGCTCCGGGAACCGGCGACGTCCAGGCCCGGCCACCGCCCGGCGGGCCGGCCAGTCAGGCGGCCGGCACCGGGAGACCGGTAGGCTGGCGGGGATCGACAGCGGAGGGGGGCACGGATGGCACAGCTGCGCCACCTCCCGGCTCCGCGCAGGATCGCCGTCGTTCTACTCGTCCTGCTCACCGTCACCGCCGTGCACGGCGCCGCCTCGGTCGCCGTACCGGCCGTCGCCGTCGCCGCCGGGCCGGCCTCCATCGGAGCCGCGCTGCTGCACCAGACCGTCTCGCCCGGTGGTCGCAACTGCGTCGACGACGCCGACCACCGGCAGCAGCAGAGCGTGTCGGCCCGGCCCGGCCCAGCCGGTGACGACCACGGCACTCCGACCGGTGCCGTCACCACGCCAACCTGGTCCGCCGCGCCATCCGTCACCGGCCAGGCGGCCCGGTCGTCGGCCGCCGGTCCGCTCCTGCGCCGCGGCACCCGGCCCTGCTCCAGCCGGGCACCACCCGACCAGCTGGCGGCGCAGCTGACCACTGCGGCCGCACACCTGCCCATTCTCGACTGAACCGGGCCACCGAACCGGCGGAGTCCGGGGCCGGACGTCCCGAGCCTTCGCCACTTCCACGTCACCCCTCCGCTACGGCCGCGACGCGCCGTCCGGCGTTCCTCTCCCGCTGGGCGGGCAAGCCCGGCAACGGACCCATGCCGACGCGTGGGCCCGCGACGATACCTACCTGGAGCCATCCGTGCTGGTATTGCTCATCGTCCACCTGGTGACGGCGCTCGTGGCGCCGGTGCTGGTCCGCTGGTGGGGTCCGCGTGCCTGCTACCTGCTGGCCGCCGCGCCCGGCGCCGCCGCCGGCTGGGCACTGGCCAACACCGGTGCGGTACGCGACGGTGCCACGCTCGACGAGACGTACCGGTGGGTGCCGCAGCTCGGCCTCGACCTGACGCTTCGGGTCGGCACCTTGTCCTGGCTCATGGTGCTGCTGGTCGGCGGCGTCGGAGCCCTGGTCCTGATCTACTGCGCCCGCTACTTCGCGTCGGGTGAGCCCGGCCTCGGCCGGTTCACCGCGAACTTCGTCGGATTCGCCGGAGCCATGCTCGGTCTGGTCCTCGCCGACGACCTGATCCTGCTCTACGTCTTCTGGGAGCTGACCACCGTCTTCTCCTACCTGTTGATCGGCCACCATACGGAGAAACGGGCCAGCCGCCGGGCCGCCGCCCAGGCGCTGATCGTGACCACCCTGGGCGGCCTGGCGATGCTCGTCGGGTTCATCATGCTCGGTGAGCAGGCCGGCACCTACCGCTGGTCGCAGATCGCGGCCAGCCCACCGCCGGGGGGCGGCTACCTGGCCGTCGCGCTGGTGCTGGTCCTCGTCGGTGCGCTGGCCAAGTCGGCGATCTTCCCGTTCAGCTTCTGGCTGCCCTCGGCGATGGCCGCGCCCACCCCGGTCAGCGCCTACCTGCACGCCGCCGCCATGGTGAAGGCCGGCATCTACCTGGTGGCCCTGCTGTCACCGGCGTACGCGGGCAACCCCTGGTGGTACTGGTTGATCGTCACCACCGGCACCGCCACCATGCTGGCCGGCGGCTGGGCGGCGCTGCGCCAGACCGACCTTAAGCTGCTGCTGGCGTACGGGACCGTGAGCCAGCTCGGTCTGCTGGTGGTGGTGACCGGCACGGGCGAACGCGGCCCGGCGTTGGCCGGGGCGACGATGCTGCTCGCCCACGCCCTGTTCAAGGCGACCCTGTTCCTGGTGGTCGGCATCGTCGACCGGTGCGCCGGCACCCGCGACCTCACCGAGCTGAGCGGGCTGGGCCGCCGGATGCCGGCGGTCGCCGTGGCCGCTACGCTCGCCGCCGCGTCGATGGCCGGGGTGCCTCCGCTGCTCGGCTTCGTCGGCAAGGAGGCGGTCCTGGAGGCGTTCGCACCGGACCCGGTCGTGTTGGCGCTGATCGTCCTCGGCTCGGTGTTCACCACCGCGTACAGTGCCCGGTTCATCTGGGGCGCGTTCGTCGGCAAGCCCGGTCGGGAGCCGACTGCCGCCGTGTCGGTCGGCCCGGTGTTCGTGCTGCCGGTCGGCGTACTGGCGCTGCTCGGTCTGCTGCTCGGGCCGGCGGCCGGCGTCGTCGACACGGTGCTCACCCCGTACGCCGGGCTGTTCGGTCCGGGCGACTACCACCTGGCGCTGTGGCACGGGTTCACCCCCGCGCTGGGGCTGTCCCTGGTCGCGCTCGTCGGCGGTGCCGCGCTGTTCCTGGCCCGGGACCGGGTGGCCGCCGTGCAGCGGCGGCTGCGTGCTCCGACCGACGGGGCGACCAGCTACGCCCAGGCGACCCACCTGCTGGACCGGATCTCGGTGGAGGTCACCGGCGCCACCCAGCGCGGGTCGCTGCCGCAGTACCTCGGCATCATCCTGCTGGTGCTGGTCACCGTGCCCGGTGGAGCGCTGCTGGTGACCCGGCCGTGGACCGGGCAGTGGCGCTGGTACGACACGCCGGTGCAGATCGCGGTGGCAGCGGTCCTGGTGGTCGCCGCGATCGCCACGGTCCGGGCGCAACGCCGACTGAAGGCAGTCATCCTGGCCGGAGTGACCGGTTACTGCACCGCGTTGATGTTCGTCCTGCACGGCGCACCCGACCTGGCGCTCACCCAGTTCCTCGTCGAGACGATCACCATCGTGGTGTTCGTCCTGGTGGTTCGTCGGCTGCCGATCTACTTTTCGGAACGTCCACTGCGTTCCAGCCGGTACGCGCGGATCGCCCTCGGTGTCGTCGTCGGCGTGGTGATGTCCGGCATGGCGATGGCGGCGGTCGGCAACCGGGACGCGGCACCCGTCTCAGCGGCCTACCCCGAACAGGCGGTGGAGTACGGCGGCGGGCGCAACGTGGTGAACGTGACGCTGGTCGACATCCGGGCCTGGGACACCATGGGGGAGATCTCGGTGCTGGTCGTCACGGCGACCGGCGTGGCGAGCCTGGTGTTCCTGCGGCCGCGTACCGGGCCGGGTCCCCGCCGGGTCGGCGCCGCGACCGCAGCCGGCCACGGTAACCGGCCGGGCGGCCCGTCCCCGCCGGCCCGGTCCCGGCGCCAACGGATCTGGCTGCGGGGCGGCGCGACCCAGACCCCGCGGGGCCGGTCGATCATCTTCGAGGTGGTCACCCGGCTGCTGTTCCACGCCATCCTGGTCTACTCGATATTCCTGCTCTTCTCCGGCCACAACGCGCCCGGTGGCGGGTTCGCCGGCGGGCTGGTGGCCGGGCTGGCGCTGGCGGTGCGCTATCTCGCCGGTGGCCGCCACGAACTCAACGAGGCGGCACCGGTGGACGCCGGGCTGGTGCTCGGCGTCGGTCTGTTCCTGGCGATCGGCGCCGGGCTGAGTCCGATCCTGGTCGGCGCCGACGTGCTGCAGAGCGCCATCGTGGACCTGCATTTGCCGGTGATCGGCGACGTCCACCTGGTCACCTCGCTCTTCTTCGACGTGGGCGTCTACCTGATCGTGGTGGGTCTGGTCCTGGACATCCTGCGCAGCCTCGGTGCCGAGGTCGACCGGCAGATCGCGCGGTCCGCCGAGCCGGACGTCGAGGTGGACGACACCCCGCCGGGCGAGCTCGCCGCCGCTGACGCCACCGCACCGGGTGCCGCCGGCGACCGGGTCGCCGGAGGAAGGAGCTGACATGCCGCCCAACATCGTGCTCGTCCTGGTCGTCGGGGTGCTCTTCGCCGCCGGCGTCACCCTGTTGCTGGAACGCAGTCTCACCCGGGTGGTGCTTGGGGTGGTCCTGCTCGGCAACGGGGCCAACCTGCTGATCCTGCTGGGCGGGCGGCCCGGCGGGGCGCCCATCGCCGAGGTGACCGCCGCCGAGGAGATGAGCGACCCGCTGCCACAGGCGCTCATCCTCACCGCGATCGTGATCACGCTCGGGCTCACCGCGTTCCTGCTCGCCATGGCGTACCGCAGCTGGTTGCTCTTCGGCCACGACGAGGTCCAGGACGACCTGGAGGACCGGCTCATTGTGCAGCGCGCCCTCGCCGACCAGGGACCCAACGCCGAGGACGACGCCGAGGACAGCGACGACAACGACACCGACCCGATCGACGCGATCGGTGCCCCCCGTACCGCCCCGGCCCGCGCCGGCGATCTCGATCGGAGCGACCCGTGAGCTTCCTGGTGCCGTTGCCGGTGATCGTGCCGCTGCTCGGCGCGGGTATCACCCTGGTGCTGGCCCGGCATCCGCGCGCCCAGCGGACCACCAGCGTCGCCGCCCTCTCCGTCAGCTTCGGCGTCGCGCTCGCCCTGCTGGTCACCGCCCACATCGAAGGACCCCAGGTGGTACGGGTGGGTGGCTGGCCGGTGCCGCTGGGCATCGTGCTGGTCGCCGACCAGCTCGCCACCCTGATGCTGGTGGTCTCCACCGCGGTGACGCTCTGCGTACTGCTGTACTCGATCGGCGAAGGTCGTGCCGACGGCCGGGAGAGCACACCGGTGGCGATCTACCACCCGACGTACCTGATCCTCACCGCCGGAGTGACCAACGCGTTCCTCTCCGGGGACCTGTTCAACCTGTACGTCGGGTTCGAGATCCTGCTCGGTGCCAGCTACGTGCTGCTCACCCTGGGCGGCACCGAGGTACGGATCCGGGCCGGCACCACGTACGTCGTGGTCAGCATCCTCTCCTCGGTCATCTTCCTCACCGCGATCGGGCTGGTCTACGCCGCCACCGGCACGGTGAACCTGGCGCAGCTGGCCGACCGGCTCGACGGACTTCCCGACGATCTGCGGCTGGTGCTGCAGCTGATGCTGCTCCTCGCGTTCGGCATCAAGGCGGCGGTGTTCCCGCTGTCGGCCTGGCTGCCGGACAGCTACCCGACCGCGCCGGCTCCGGTCACCGCCGTCTTCGCCGGTCTGCTGACCAAGGTCGGCGTCTACGCGATCATCCGTACCGAGACGTTGCTGTTCCCCGGCGGACGCACCCGCGACCTGCTGCTGGTGGTCGCGTTGCTGACCATGGTGGTCGGCATCCTCGGTGCCGTCGCGCAGTCGGACATCAAGCGGCTGCTCTCGTTCACCCTGGTCAGTCACATCGGCTACATGCTGTTCGGGATCGCGCTCGGCACCGCCGCCGGACTGGCGGCGGCGATCTTCTACGTGGTGCACCACATCACCATCCAGACCACGCTGTTCCTGGCGACCGGGCTGGTGGAGCGCCGGGGCGGCAGCACCAACCTGGAACGTCTCGGCGGGTTGGCCCGGGCCGCGCCGCTGCTCGCCGCGCTGTTCTTTCTGCCCGCGTTGAACCTGGCCGGCATACCACCGTTCTCCGGGTTCCTCGGCAAGCTCGGGTTGCTGCAGGCCGGGGCCGCCGACGGCGGACCGCTGGTCTGGGTGGTCGCCGCCGGCGCGGTGGTGACCAGCCTGCTCACCCTGTACGCGGTGACCCGGGTGTGGAATCTCGCCTTCTGGCGCAAGACGGCCCCGCAGGCCGCAGCGGGCGGTCCGGCGCCGGCACCGGCACCTGCTACGGCCCCGCAGCCGGCAACGGTGCCGTCCGTCACCCGGGCGGTGTCCGGTGTCCGGGTGCCGTCCACCGACTCGGCCTCCACCCCGCTCGCCGCCGACGGCCCGGGGTCGGTGGAACCGATGCCGCCCCTGCTGGTCGGCGCGACCACCGCACTGGTGCTGCTCGGCCTGGCGCTGACCGTGCTGGCCGGACCGTTGTACCAGATCGGCACCGAGGCGGCAGCCAACCTGGTGAGTCGGACGCCGTACGTTGACGCGGTGTTCCCGCAGGGAGGAGCCCGATGAGTCCGGTGTCCAGGGCCGCGCGCTGGCGTACCCAGATCGTCGCGGTCGCCGCTCTGGTGGTGCTGTGGAACCTGTTCTACGGGCGGTTCTCCGTCGGCAACCTGCTCGGCGGGACGTTGGTGGCACTGGTGGTGGTCACCGTCTTCCCGCTGCCGCCGGTCGCCTTCGAGGGCCGGATTCGGCCGCTGGCGGTGCTGCGCTTCCTCGTCCGGTTCGTCGTCGACCTGTTCATCGCGAGCGCGCAGGTGGCCTGGACCGCCGTCCGGTTCGGGCACACCCCGCGCAGCGCGGTCCTCGCGGTGCGGCTCCGGGTCCGGACCGACCTGAACCTGACCCTCACCGCGGAGGCGTTGTCGTTGATCCCGGGCAGCCTCATCGTCGAGGCCGACCCGGCCAGCGGCACCCTTTACGTCCACGTGCTCGACGTCGTCGACCACCACGACGTCGAGCGGGCCCGGCGGAAGGTGCTGGCGTTGGAGGAGCGGATCGTCCGGGCCGTCGGCTCGGCGGACGACGTGCGTCACCTCGCCGACCTTCCTCGCCCGGCCGACCATCCATTTCCAGGAAACGATCCCCGCCCAGGGAACGGAGAGAATCGATGACCTTCGTGGCCGTCGTGGTGACCGTCCTGCTGGCCGTGGCGGCCCTGCTGACCGTCGGGCGGATCATCCGTGGTCCGACACTGCTCGACCGGGTGGTGGCCGCCGAGGTGCTGATCGCCATCATCGTCGGTGGGCTCGCCGCCGAGGCGGCGGTCAACCGGCACGCCACCACCCTGCCGGTGCTGGTGGTGCTGTCCCTGCTCGGGTTCGTGGGCTCGGTCAGCATCGTCCGGTTCGTCGCCGCCCGCCCGCCCGCGGTGGCCGCCGCCGAACGGGAGCAACGGTGAACGGGGTGCTGACCGTACTGTCCGGCACGCTGCTGATCGGCGGCGCGTTGCTCAGCCTGGCGGCCAGCATCGGTCTGCTGCGCTTCCCCGACGTCGCCGCCCGGATACACGCGGCGACCAAGCCGCAGGTTCTCGGCCTGCTACTGGTCCTCAGTGGGCTGGCGTTGCGGCTGCAGAGCGGCACCGAACTGGCCACTCTGCTGATGGTGGCGGTCTTCCAGATGGCGACCGCGCCGGTCGCGGCCCACATCATCGGTCGGACCGCCTACCGGGCCAATCTGGTCCGGCGCGACCTGCTGGTCACCGACGAGGCGGACGGAATGGCGGTCGACAGCACCGGCGGCGACGGTACCGGTGGGCAGCGGCGGACCACTATATAATCCGGCCATGACCGATGCTCCTGCCCAGGAGGGCAGCAGTAGCCAGCCGGGTAGCACCCGGCTGCCGACATTCCGGCCGCCGGTCGCCGGAGCGCTGAGCCCCCGGTGCTGATCGTCTTCGGTCTCTTTCTGATCACCGTGTTGACGGTCGCGACCGGGTACTTCGTCGCCCAGGAGTTCGGCTACGTCGCCGTCGACCGGGGTCGGCTGCGGACCCTGGCCGACCGGGGCGACCCGGCCGCCGCCCGGGCGCTGCGGGTGACCAGCCGGCTGTCGTTCATGCTCTCCGGTGCCCAGTTGGGGATCACGGTCACCGCGTTGCTGGTCGGCTACGTCGCCGAGCCGTACCTCGGCGCCGGACTGTCCGAGCTGCTCGGTGGGGTCGGTGTTCCGCCGGCCGCCAGCCTGACCATCTCGGTCGGGCTGGCGCTGATCATCTCGACCGTGGTGCAGATGGTCCTCGGTGAGCTGGCCCCCAAGAACCTCGCCCTCGCCCGGGCCGAGACGTTGGCCCGGGCGCTCAGCCGGTCGACCCTGATCTACCTGGCCGTCGCCGGACCACTGATCCGGATGTTCGACATCGCGGCCAACCGGTTGCTACGGCGGGTCGGCATCGAGCCGATCGAGGAGCTGCCCAGTGGCGCCACCGCCGAGGACCTCGGCCAGATCATCGCCGAGTCCCGCCAGGAGGGGCACCTCGACTCGGCGATGTCCACGCTGCTCGACCGAGGGCTGCACTTCCGGCAGCTGACCGCCGGCGAGGCGATGGTGCCGCGGGTCGACGTGCACACGGTACGGGTCGACGCGCCGCTGACCGGGCTGGTGGAGCTGCTGGACACCGGGCACTCCCGGTTCCCGGTGCACGGCTCGGACGGCGTCGACGACTTGGTCGGCATCGCCAGCATCGCGGACGTGCTCACCGTGCCGCCGTCGCGACGGGCGGTGACGACGGTCGCGGCGGTGATGGTCCCCCCGCTGCTGGTGCCGGAGACCCTGCCGCTGCCGGCGGTGCTGGACCGGCTGCGTAAGGGGCACCGGCAGCTGGCCTGCGTGGTCGACGAGTACGGCGGCTTCGCCGGGGTGATCACCTTGGAGGACATCGCCGAGGAGCTGGTTGGCCCGATCCGGGACGAGGACGACCCGCCGGAGCCGGCCCCGGCCCGCCAGCCGGACGGCTCCTGGCTGGTGCCGGCCCGCTGGCGAATCGACGAGGTCGCCGACACCACCGGTGTCGAGCTGCCGACCGCCCCCGAGTACGACACCCTCTCCGGCCTGGTCATGCGGGAACTAGGCCGGGTGCCCGAGGTCGGCGACCAGATCTCGATCAGCCTGGAGGAGATGACCGCCGGCAACGGCCACCATCCGGCCCGGCGGGCCGTACTGCACGTGATCTCCGTCGACCGGCACGTGCCTGACTCGGTACGGCTGGAGGTGATCGGGTGAGCACCGGGTGGGCGTTGCTGACCTCACTGGTGCTGCTCGCACTGAACGGGTTTTTCGTGGCCGCGGAGTTCGCCCTGGTGGCGAGCAAGCGGTATCGCCTGGAACAGGCCGCGGCGGGCGGCTCGCGGGCGGCCCGGGCAGCGCTGGACGGTTCCCGCGAGCTGTCGCTGATGCTCGCCGGGGCGCAGTTGGGCATCACCGTCTGCACCCTCGGCCTGGGCGCGTTGGCCGAGCCGGCGGTGGAGCGGCTGATGGCGCCGCTGTTGGAACGGGCCGGTCTGCCGTACGCGGCCAGTCACCTGGTCGCGTTCCTGTTCGCCCTCGCCCTGGTGGTCTTCCTGCACCTGGTGGTCGGCGAGATGGCACCGAAGTCGTGGGCGATCACCCACCCGGAGCGGTCGGCGCTGCTGCTGGCGCTGCCGTTCCGGGCGTTCGCCCGGGTGTCCCGGCCGGTCCTGTCCGGGTTGAACGCGATCGCCAATGCCGTGCTGCGGGCGTTCCGGGTCGAACCGCAGGACCAGCTCGCCCAGGTGCACGGCCCGGACGAGCTGCGCATCCTGCTGGAACAGTCGCGGGAGCACGGGCTGCTGCCGCCGGACCAGCACGAGCTGCTGGCCAAGATGCTCCAGCTGGAGCGCACCACTGTCCGTGACGTGATGCAGCCGGTGGACCAGGTTGTCGCGGTGGCCCGGACGGACACCGCCGAGCGGGTGGAGGAGCTGTCCCGGGGCAGCGGCCGGTCCCGCCTGGTGGTCTGCGGGGAGGCCGGCGATCTGATCGGCATCGTGCACGTACGCGACGCGGTACGGGCGAACACCTGTGACGGCGCGCCGACCGCAGAATCGCTGATGAGCCGGCCGTTCCTGCTGCCGGCGACGGCAACCGTCACCGAGGCGGTGGCGGCGATGCGCGCCGACCAGGTCCAGCTAGCGCTGGTCACCAACGGTGCCGGTGCCGACCGGCCGATCGGTTTCGTGGCGTTGGAGGACCTGCTGGAGGAGGTCATCGGCGAGTTCGACGACGAGACGGACACCGTACCGAGGGGACGGCGGATGCGCTGAGCTGCGTGCCGACGGTGGCGGTTGGCCGCTCAGCGGTCAGTCTGTTCCTACGGGTCGGGCTGTTCCGGCGGCCATGCTCCGGCGGTCAGGCTGCTCCGGCGCTGGCGGTGGCGAGCTTGACCCCGAAGCCGAGGAACAGAGCGCCCACCCCGCTGGTGACCGTCGCGGCGAGCCGTCGCCGCTGCCGGAACTGCATCGTCAGTGCGGAGAGCAACGGCGGTGGACAGGACGAACAACGAGTTCGGCCCGGGCAGCAGGACGATCGCCACGGTGCCCAGGACGTACGTCCAGATGTCGGTGGTGCCCAGCATGGGGGCATCCTCACCTGTCCGCCGGTCCGTTGGCGAGAGAAATCTCGCTGGTGGTGAAGTAGGTCGGCACCGCCCGGGTGACTCCGGCGGCGGATTGCGGCGGGTCGGCGACGGTGCGCATTGGCACCACCCCGGCCCAGTACGGCAGCGCGAGGTCGGCCTGTTCGTCGACGGGGTCGCCGGCGCGGGCCTTGACCGATACCTCGTCGAGAGCGACGGCGAGCACCGCTGTCTGCGCGAGTTCCCGGCTGGTCGGTGGCCGGCTGTCCGCGGCCCGGCCCGGTGCTGCCTTGTCGATCAGGGCGTCGAGTGCCCGCCGCTTGTCGGCCGGGTCGCTGACCAGCCGGGCGGTGCCGTGCACGACGACTGACCGGTAGTTGGCACTGTGGTGCGCCTGGGCGCGGGCATAGACCAGGCCGTCGAGCAGGGTGACGGCCACACAGACGGCGAGCCCTTGTGGGTCCCGGGCGGCCAGCAGGGGGGTGCTCGCGGTGGAGCCGTGCAGGTACAGGGTCTCGTCGATGCGTACGTGCAGAGTGGGCAGTGCCCGGGGCGCGTTGTCGGCGACGAACGCCAGGCAGCAGTGGTACGCCTCGTCGAGGATGCGGTGTGCCTCGGTGCGCTGGTAGGTCACCCGGCTGAGGTGTCGCGTGGCGGTGGTGCGGGCGGTGGCGGGGTACACTTGGTCTCCTGAGATTGTGCTAGTACAATATGATATTTGTGTCAGAACAATATCAGCCGACCGGTGCGACCGCGACCGAGATCTCGGCCAGCGTCGAGGCCGGTGTCCGTACGGGTGCGTTGGCACCTGGTGCCCTGCTGCCGGCGGTGCGTACGCTCGCCGACGCACTCGAGGTCAGCCCGGCCACCGTCGCCAAGGCGTACCAGGCGCTGCGCCAACGGGGGATCGTCGACACCGACGGCCGACGCGGCACCCGGGTCCGCGCCCGCCCACCGGTCGCCGTGACCCGGCCCGGTCCGTCCGCGCCGGCCCCGCCGGGCACCCTGGACCTGTCCACCGGCGAGCCGGATCCACGGCTGTTGCCGCCGCTGGCGACACATCTCGCTGCGGTCGCCCGGCAGCTGGCCGACACCTCGTCCGGGCAGGGCTACGCCGACGCCGGCCTGCTGCCCGACCTCGCCGCGCTCGCTGCGGTCCGGTTGGCCGACGACGGCCTACCGGCTGCCGGTCTGACCGTCACCAGTGGCGCGCTGGACGGGATCGAACGCCTGCTCACCAGCAATCTGCGCGCTGGCGACCGGGTCGCGGTGGAGGACCCCGGCTGGGCCAACCTGCTGGATCTGATCGCGGCACTGGGCCTCACCCCGGTGCCGATGACGGTGGACGACCGTGGCCCTACCGAACCGGGCCTGCGGGCGGCGCTGTCCGCCGGTGTGTCCGCCATCGTGGTCACCACCCGGGCGCAGAACCCTACCGGTGCCGCCCTGGACGGCGACCGGGCCGACCGGCTGCGACGGCTGCTGCGCGAGACCGACGACGTGCTGCTCATCGAGGACGACCACGCCGCCGAGCTCTCCGACGGTCCGCCGCACGTGCTGGCCGGCGCGACATCCCGATGGGCGTTCGTCCGCTCCGCCAGCAAGCCGTACGGCCCGGACCTGCGGATCGCCCTGTTGACCGGCGACGAGACCACACTGAGCCGGGTTGCCGGTCGGATGCGTACCGGTTCCGGCTGGGTCTCCACGGTCCTGCAGCGGCTGCTCGGACAGTTGTGGCGCGACCCCTCGGTCACCGCCTCGGTGGCCGGGGCCGGCCGGGTCTACCAGCGCCGTCGGGAGGCGCTGCGGGCCGCGCTCGCCGCCCACGGCGTGGCCAGCCACGGCGGCAGCGGGATCAACGTCTGGGTGCCGGTGACGGACGAGACCCACGTGGTGACCGCGCTGCAGACAGCCGGATTCACCGTCTCCGCCGGAGCCCGCTACCGGCTACGCGGCGCGCCGGGGATCAGGATCACCGTCAGCGGGCTCGACGAGCACCGGGCCGGCGAGCTCGCCGCGGCGGTGCGCGACGCGCTGCGCCCAGCAGGACGCACCGGGGTCGGCAGGTGAGGTACGCGGGCCGCGCCCGGACCCGTCAACCCAGGCGCACCGGGCGATCCGCAACCGGGTAGGAAGGACCCGTGACCGTGCACGAATCCACCGTCGGAGCCGATGGGTACGTCCCCGCCGGTGCCCGTAGCCTCGCCGACCTGCGCGCTGCCGCCCCCGGCTGCCGGGGATGCGAACTGCACCAGCCCGCCAGCCAGGTGGTCTTCGGTCGGGGCAACCCCGATGCCCGGGTGGTGATGGTCGGCGAGCAGCCCGGGGACGTCGAGGACCGCCAGGGTCTGCCGTTCGTCGGCCCGGCCGGCCGGCTGCTGCGCCGGGCGGTGGACGACGCCGGGATCCCGGTCGACCAGATCTATCTGACCAACGCGGTGAAGCACTTCCGCTTCGTGTCGCGCGGCGGTCGACGGATCCACCAGACCCCGGACCGGGTGCACATTGTGGCCTGCCGGCCCTGGCTGGTCGCCGAGTTCGCGATGCTGCGCCCGGCCGTCGTCGTGGTGCTCGGCGCGACTGCGGCCCGGGCGCTGCTCGGTCCGGCGTTCCGGGTGACCCGCTCGCGTGGCGTACCGCTGCCGTGGCCGGCCTCGGCCGAGCGGCCCGAGGAGTTCCCGGTGGGCCCGGCTCAGCTGGTGGCCACCATCCATCCCTCGGCGGTGCTGCGCGCCGACGACCAGCAGATTGCCTACCGAGGGCTGGTCACCGACCTCGGCGTCGTCCGCGGACTGCTCGCCGGTCTGGGCAACCCGACCCCGGCGGTACGCCGATGACCGCACTCACCGCACCGCCGTCGGTGACCGATCCGCCGCCACCCGGTGACGTCACCCGCATCCAACGCCGTACGCTGCGGCTGCTCGCCGGTACCCAGATGATCGGCGGCGTAGGCGTCACCATCGGGATTTCGGTCGGTGGCCTGCTCGCCGCCGAGCTTGGCGGGGTGACCGTCTCCGGCCTGGCGCAGAGCGCCGCGGTGGTCGGCGGGGCGCTGCTCGCCGTACCCGTGGTCCGGCTCATGAACGGGCACGGCCGCCGTCCCGGCCTGGTCTTCGCGTACCTGACGGGTGCGACCGGGGCGGTGCTGGTGGTGGCCGCCGCGGCGGTGCGCTGGGTGCCGCTGCTGTTCGTCGGCATGGTCCTGTTCGGCGGTGCGACGACCGCCGGGCTCCAGGCCCGGTACGCGGCGGTCGACCTCGCCGAGCCGCGTCGTCGGGGCCGGCAACTGTCGCTGGTGGTCTGGGCGACCACGGTCGGCGCGGTGACCGCCCCCAACCTGGCCGGGCTGGCCGACCGGTCGGCCAGTGGGGTCGGGCTGCCGCCGCTGGCCGGTCCGTTCGCCGTCAGCACGCTGGCGTTCCTGCTGGCCGCGCTGTTGGTGCTGATGTTGCTGCGACCGGATCCGCTGCTGACCGCCCGGCGGATCGCCGGCCCCGCGTCGGCGACCGCCCCGGTGCGGTCCGGTCGGGGTCTGCGGGCCGGGTCCGGCCGAGGCATGCGGGCGGCGTTCGCGGTGGTCATGGCCCGGCCAGCCGCGCGGCTCGGGGTCTGCGCTGTCGCTGTCGGCCACCTGGTGATGGTGGGGGTGATGGCGATGACTCCGGTCCACATCGGGATGGGGCATTCCGGTGGTGACCTGCTGCGCACCGTCGGGCTGGTGCTGAGCCTGCACATTGCCGGGATGTACGCGCTGTCGCCGGTGGTAGGTTGGCTCACCGACCGGTCCGGTCGCCGGCCGGTGATCGTCGGTGGGGCCGGGCTGCTACTGGCCGCGTGCGCTGTGGCGGGCACCGCCGGTCACGACCCGGTACGCCTGGTGATCGGGCTGGTGCTGCTCGGGCTCGGCTGGTCGGGCACCATGGTCGCGGGCTCGACCCTGCTGTCGGAGTCGGTGCCGGTCGACGTCCGTCCGTCGGTGCAAGGCCTGTCGGACCTGGTGATGGGCCTGGCCGGCGCATCCGCCGGCGCGGTCAGCGGAATCATCGTCGGGCTGTCCGGTTACGGCGTCCTGACGTTGCTGTCGGCGCTGGCCACGGTGCCGTTGCTGGGGTTGGTGCTGCGCCCGGTGTCGGCTCCGTCGAAGCAGTAAGGAGGTAGGGATGCGGTTGACGGACTTCTGGGGCCGGTTGGACGAGGCGTTCGGGCCGGCGTACGCCCGCAGCATCGCCACCGATCAGGTGCTGGCCCAGCTGGGTGGGCGCACCATCGCCCAGGCGCTGGCGGCGGGTGAGGAGACGGCGGTGGTCTGGCGGGCGGTCTGCGCCGCGTACCCCGACCGGGTTCCCGGCCGGTTGCGCTGAACGGCGAGTGCCGGTCGAGCTGGGATTCACGAGTCTCGGGGTATCCGGGAGCCGGCCTGTGTGTGTAGCACGTCGCTTGCCGGCCGGTCGTACCTCTGTCGGCTGGTCGTGCCTTTGCTTGACGGGTAGGTACCTCTGCTTGACGGGCGCGCGTTCGCGTAGCTGCATTCACTCTTTGCGGTCGAATGGCTGCTTTGGGTGGTGAGATTCGTGGGCGTGTCTGGTTTTCCACTCGTACATCTGTTCGGCTATTGTCCACAGCTAGGTGCTCATCCACAGGTTGCGGCCCGTCGGCTGTTTTCTGTCGGACCCAGCGCCTAGCGTGACCCGGGTGACGAGAAGCTCGGCCAGGACGCCTGGGAAGTCGGCGAACGTAGGGGTGGCAGCAATGGCGGCAGTGCCAGATAAGGAAAAGGCGCTCGATCTGGCGCTGGCTCAGATCGACAAACAGTTCGGCAAGGGCTCGGTGATGCGGCTGGGCGAGCGGCCGGTGATCCAGACCGCAGTGATCCCCACCGGCTCCATCGCGCTCGACGTGGCACTCGGCGTCGGCGGCCTGCCCCGGGGTCGGGTGGTCGAGGTCTACGGCCCGGAGAGCAGCGGTAAGACCACGGTCGCCCTGCACGCGGTGGCCAACGCCCAGCGTTCCGGCGGCATCGCGGCGTTCATCGACGCCGAGCACGCGCTCGACCCGGACTACGCCAGGGCGCTCGGCGTGGACACCGACGCCATGCTGGTCTCCCAACCGGACACAGGCGAGCAGGCGCTGGAGATCGCCGACATGCTGATCCGCTCCGGCGCGCTGGACATCATCGTGATCGACTCGGTCGCGGCCCTGGTGCCCCGCGCCGAGATCGAGGGCGAGATGGGGGACAGCCACGTCGGTCTGCAGGCCCGGCTGATGAGCCAGGCGCTGCGCAAGATCACCGGTGTGCTGAACAGCACCGGCACCACCGCGATCTTCATCAACCAGCTGCGGGAGAAGATCGGCGTGATGTTCGGTTCGCCGGAGACCACCACCGGTGGCCGAGCGCTGAAGTTCTACGCCTCGGTGCGGCTCGACGTGCGACGGATCGAGAGCCTCAAGGACGGCACCGACGTGGTCGGCAACCGGACCCGGGTCAAGGTCGTCAAGAACAAGGTCTCCGCACCGTTCAAGCAGGCCGAGTTCGACATCATGTACGGCAAGGGCATCTCCCGGGAGGGGTCGCTGATCGACGTCGGTGTCGAGCAGTCGATCATCCGCAAGTCCGGCGCCTGGTACACCTACGAGGGCGACCAGCTCGGTCAGGGCAAGGAGAAAGCTCGGGAGTTCCTCCGGGAGAACCCGGACGTGGCGGCTGAGATCGAGAAGAAGATCCTGGAGAAGCTCGGCGTCGGTGCGCTCGGTGCCGACGAGGCCGGCGGGCCTGAGTTGCCGCCGGTCGACTTCTGATCCGGATGGCTGGTCGACGACGCGGTGCACGGACGGGCAGGGGCTGGGATGCGGCTCCGCCCCGTCCCCGCGCCTCCCGTGCCGGCCGCTCCGCCGAGGCGGCCGGGTCCGCCGACCATGCCACCGGGTCCACCGCTACCGGCCGGCAGCCGGTGGACGAGGCGCAGCAGGCCCGCGACATCTGTCTGCGGCAGCTCGCCGTCCGCCCCCGGACCCGGGCGGAGCTCGCCGCCGTACTGCGGCGACGCGGCATTTCCGAGGCCACGGCCAGGTCGGTCCTCGACCGGTACGACGAGGTTGGGATGATCGACGACGCGGCGTTCGCCCAAGCCTGGGTGACCAGCCGGCATCACGGTCGAGGGCTGGCCCGGCGCAACCTAGCCGCCGAGTTGCGTCAGCGCGGCGTGGATCCGCAGATTGCCCGGGATGCGCTGGACGGGCTGGACGAGTCGACCGAGCGGGCCACCGCGGCGGAGCTCGTCGAGCGCAAGCTGCGTACCGCCCGGGGTGCTCCGGACGTGGTGTTCCGGCGGTTGGTCGCGATGCTCGCCCGCAAGGGTTACTCGGCGGGGGTGGCTGTGCCGGTGGTCCGGGAGGCGTTGGTCGCCCGGTCCGCCGAGGCGGCCGAGTTCACCGACACGGTGGATGCCGAGGCACTGACCGGCGAGGTTCCCGACCCGGATGCTGAGCAGCCCTGGTCCACCTGACGGGACGCCATCCCCCTGCGGGGTGTGCCAAATTTCCGACTCATCCCGACGCGTCCTGAGCGCGACATGCTGCCTGTGAGCGCGCCGATGCCCTACGTTCCGTTGTCGGTCTGATCATGACTTCTTGACCGAACGGCCCCTCGCGACCTAGCCTCGCGTTACAGACGAACAACCGACCCGTCGCAGGCTAACCGCACAACATAGATCGCATAACAGTACGGCATCACTTCGCAGCAGCAGCTCAGTAGCCAGACATGCCGCAACCGGACAGGCCGGTCCGGCTGCGACAGCACGCACAACGGCCGTTTCGCCGTGGTCGTGCCCGCACCCACGTCGGTGCTGTCTGGTCGTTGGTCAGCCGCCACGGTCGGGCGTTCCCATAGCCGTGGCCGGCCGGAGCGAGAAGCTTCCGGTAAGGCCGACGGCGGACTGGAGGCGGTCGTGGCGCAGCGCAGGAAGCCGGCGGGACACGCGAGTGTCGGTAGGCCCGGAGGGTCGGCATGACCGGGCTGGAGTGGATGCTCTTCGCCGCGGTCGTCGGGCTGGCCGGCCTGGTGCTCGCCGGCCTCGCGCTCGGTGCCCGCGCGCTGCGTCGGCTCACCACACCGGCGGCCGCGCCGCCGGTCGAGGAGGACCCGGCCTTCATCGCCGCCCGCGACCAGCAGGAACGCTCCCTCGCCGCGCTGCGTACCGCGGCCGACGAGGCGTCCTCCGCCGTCGAGCAGGCCAAGGCCGCCGCCGCTGCGGCCCGTACCGACGCCGCCGCCGCCAAGGCCGAAGCGACCGCCGCCCGGGCCGAGGCACGTCGGGTGCTCGACGCCGCCCGGGCCGAGGCGGACACCATCCTGGAGCGGGCCCACCGGCAGGCCGAGACCGAGGCCGAGCAGGTCCGGGCAGCGGCCCGGCGCAGCGGCGAACGGGAGATCGCGATGCTCTCCCGGACGGTCAAGGAGCAGTCCGCCGAGCTGGACCGGCGCGGCCAGCGGATGGACGAACGGGAACGTCAGCACGCCGAGGAAGCCGACCGGGTCGCCGAGCGGGACCGCCGGTTGACCGCCACCGCCGCCGAACTCGCCGAGCGCAAGGCAGCCCTGGCCGCCCGGGAAGCGGACCTGGCGGCCGCCGAGGAGCGATGGCAGCGCGAGCTGGAACGGGTCGCCGGGCTGACCGCCGAGGCGGCCCGCGGCGAGCTGGTCGAAGCGATCGAGGGCCAGGCCAAACGGGAGGCGGCGATCCTGGTCCGCGACATCGAGGCCGACGCCCGCAACACCGCCGACCAGCGGGCCCGGCACATCGTGGTGGACGCCATCCAGCGGGTCGCCAGCGAACAGACCGCCGAAAGCGTGGTCAGCGTCCTGCATCTGCCCGGCGACGAGATGAAGGGCCGGATCATCGGGCGGGAAGGCCGCAACATCCGGGCGTTCGAATCCGTCACCGGGGTCAACCTGATCATCGACGACACACCCGAGGCGGTCCTGCTGTCCTGCTTCGATCCGGTACGCCGGGAGACCGGCCGGCTCACCCTGGAGAAGCTGGTGCTCGACGGCCGGATCCATCCGCACCGGATCGAGGAGGTCTTCGAGACCGCCCGGCAGGAGGTGGAGCAGCTGTGCCACCGGGCTGCCGAGGAGGCGCTCGTCGACGTCGGCATCACCGAGATCCACCCTGAGCTGGCCACCTTGCTGGGCCGGCTGCGCTACCGGACCTCGTACGGCCAGAACGTGCTCAAGCATCTGGTGGAGACCGCGCACATCGCCGGGGTGATGGCCGCCGAGCTGCGTCTGGACGTCCCGTTGATCAAGCGGTGCGCGTTCCTGCACGACATCGGCAAGGCGCTCACCCACGAGGTCGAGGGCAGTCATGCGCTGATCGGCGCCGACCTGGCCCGCAAGTACGGTGAGTCCGAAGAGGTGGTGCACGCCATCGAGGCGCATCACAACGAGGTGCCGCCGCAGACCGTCGAGGCGGTGCTCACCCAGGCCTCCGACGCGTGCTCCGGTGGTCGTCCCGGCGCCCGGCGGGAAAGTCTGGAGGCGTACGTCAAACGGCTGGAACGCATCGAGGAGATCGCCGCCGGCAAGATCGGGGTGGAGAAGGTCTTCGCCATGCAGGCCGGCCGGGAGATCCGGGTGATGGTCAAGCCGGACGACGTGGACGACATCGGTGCCGCGGTGCTGGCCCGTGACGTGGCCAAGCAAATCGAGGAGGAGCTGACCTACCCGGGGCAGATCCGGGTGACCGTGGTCCGCGAGTCCCGGGTCACCGAAATCGCCCGCTGACCGGCCGGACGCCGGTCAACGGGCGGGCCCGTCCGGTCAGCTGCTGTCCGACGTAGCCGTGCCGCCGGTGGCGCTGCCGCCGGTGCCGGCCGCGGTCTGTTGGCCGGCCACCGTCGACGCCGGTGCCGCCGGTGGCTGGGGTGTGGCGCTGGTCCGCCGGCCCTGAGCCAGCCGCCGCTGCACCGACTCGGCGAGCTTGGACAGCGCGTAGTTAACTGCGATGAACAGCACCCCGATCACCAGATACACCTGGATCGGGTTACGCAGGTTCTGGATGATCGTCCGGCCGACCAGCAGCGTCTCCTGGTAGCCGATGATGAAGCCCAACGAGGTGTCCTTGAGCACCACGATCAGCTGGCTGATCAGAGCCGGCAGCATGATCCGGAACGCCTGCGGCAGCAGGATCATCCGGGTGGTCTGGAACGACGTCAGCCCGATCGCGGCGGCCGACTCGCGCTGCCCCGACGGCAGACCCTCCATCCCGGAGCGCAGGATCTCGGCGATCACCACGCCGTTGTAGATGGTCAGACCCAGCACCAGGTACGGCAGCATCTCGTGGCCGAACGGGAGGACGATCTCCAGGCCGAGGTCCGGCAGGCCCCGGGCGACGAAGAAGATGGTGATGACCACCGGCAGGCCGCGGAACACCTCGACGCAGAACCGGGTCACCAGGTTCAGCAGCCAGCTCAACGCCCGCAGCGCCAGCGCGAACGAGGTGGCGAGCCCGGTGAACCGGCGGCGCAGCAGCGCCTTCAGCTGGATCCGTAGCACCGCCAGCGCGGTGCCGAACAGCAACGACAGCACGATCGCCAGGCCGGCGGCGGTCAGCGTGGCGGTGACCCCCTCGCCGAGCAGTGTCCAGACCTGACCGAACACCTCGTTGCCGGGATCGATCAGTGGACCCCACTTCTCCATGGTGAACTGCTCGCGTTCGGCCAGCGGCCGGTAGACCAGGAAGTAGCCGGCGGTGACGGCGGCGACAGCCGACAGCACGCTGACGATCAGCGTGACCCGCCTGGCCCGAGGCCCGGGGGCGTCGTACAGCACGCTCTGCTGCTGGCTCATGGTGCGGTTCCTCCGGTGACGGCTGCAGCGCTAACGGGGATCCGGGCGGTCATCTGGCCACCGCCCGGCGGGCCTCGACCCGGTCGAGCAGCAGCCCGAGCGGCACGGTCATGATCAGGAAGCCGATCGAGATGCCGACGAAGACCGGGATGATCGGCTCGCCGAGGGCGCTGGTCAGGTTCTGCGCCGAGTTGGACAGGTCACCGACCACCCCGAAGAAGCCGGCCAGCGCCGAATTCTTGATCATGGCGATGATGACGCTGCCCAGCGGAACGACCGCGGCCTTCCACGCCTGGGGGAGTACCACGTACCGCAGGTTCTGGGTGAAGGTCAGGCCGATCGCGCGGGCGGCCTCCGCCTGACCAGGTGGCACCGCGTTGATCCCGCTGCGGATCGCCTCACAGACGAACGCGCCGGTGTAGACGCTCAGCGCGATGATCGCGAACCGAAAGTACGGCAGGTCGATGCCGAGCCGGCTGAACACGGTGCTCAGCCCGGGGATCCGCAGGAAGTCGGCGTTCGACCCGAGCGCCGGCAACCCGAAGGCCGAGAAGAACATCACGACGGTCAGCGGCACGTTGCGCAGCACCGTCACGTACGCCCCACCGAGCCAGCGCAGCGGCGGCACCGGTGAGATCCGCAGGATCGCGACGAGCGTGCCGATCAGCAGGGCGCCGGTCGCGGACAGCAGGCACAGCTGCAGCGTGAGCCAGAAACCTCCGACGAAGACGTCGAAGTGGTCGACGAGCACTCTCACACGAAAGACCCTTCTGCGAACCGTCCACCTGGGCTACCGGCCGGCCCGGAGTTGACGCCGCCGGGCCGGCCGGGATCGATCAGGTGCGACCGTCGACGGTCAGTAGCGGTCGACCGCCGGACCGGTCGGGGTGTTGTCGTCGAACTCGCCAGCGGTGGACTCCCACGCCTGCGCGTACGAGCCGTCGCCGTAGATCTTCTCCAGGGTGTCGTTGATGAAGTCGCGGAACGCGTCGTCGCCCTTCTTCACCCCGATGCCGTACGGCTCCTCGGTGAACTGCTCACCGGCCAGCTTGAAGTCGCCCTCGTTGTCGGCGATGAAGCCGAGCAGGATCACGTTGTCGGTGGTGACCGCGTCGACCTGACCGCCGCGCAGCGCGTCCACGCACTTCTCGTAGATGTCGAAGAGCACCAGCTGCTCGCCGACATCCGCCAGGTACTCCTGGATGTTCTCCGCTGGCGTCGAACCCTGCACCGAGCAGATCTTCTTGTCCCCGGACTCGAACGATTCCGGCCCGGTGATCGAGTCGTCATCGGCGCGGACCATGATGTGTTGGCCGGCGACGTAGTACGGGCCGGCGAAGTCGATCCGCTCCTTGCGGGTGGGGTTGATCGTGTAGGTGGCCACCACGATGTCGACCCGGTCCTGCTCCAGCAGCTCCTCGCGGACCGCGGACGGCGCCTCGACGTACTCGATGTCGTCGGCGGCGATGCCCAGCTCGGCCGCGATCAGCTTGGCGATCTCGACGTCGAAGCCGGCCGGCTCACCGTCGAGGCCCAGCTTACCGAAGCCGGGCTGGTCGAACTTGGTGCCGACGGTCATCGTGCCGGCCTCGCTCAGCTCGGCCATCGTGGTGCCGGCCTCGAAGCTCGGCGTCGCCACGTCGGGGTTCTCACCGCCGGTGTCGTCCCCGCCGCTGTCGCCACAGGCCGCCATGGACACCGCTAACGCGGCCGATGCGGCTACCGCCGCGATACGTGACATACGCATTGCTCAGTTTTCTCCTTCACGATGGGAAGCCCGCCGGGTCGCGGCGCCTCCACGTTGGATGCAATCGTCCTCGAGCGGGGATGTCAGTGGGTGAGGATCTTGGACAGGAAGTCCTTCGCCCGGTCGCTACGTGGGTTGGTGAAGAACTCGGTCGGCGGGGCGTCCTCGACCAACTGCCCGTCGGCCATGAAGATGACCCGGTTCGCGGCGTGCCGGGCGAAGCCCATCTCATGGGTGACGACGACCATCGTCATCCCCTCGGCGGCCAGCGAGGTCATCACGTCCAGCACCTCGCCGACCATCTCCGGGTCGAGCGCGCTGGTCGGCTCGTCGAACAGCATCGCCTTGGGCTGCATCGCCAACGCCCGGGCGATCGCCGCCCGCTGCTGCTGACCGCCGGAGAGCTGGGCCGGGAACTTGTCCGCCTGGTTGGCGATGCCAACCCGATCGAGCAGCTGCAGTGCCCGCTCGCGGACCACCGACGCCTTCTCCCGGCGTACCTTCATCGGGCCGAGCGTGACGTTGTCCAGGATCGTCCGGTGCGCGAACAGGTTGAACGACTGGAACACCATGCCGACCTCGCTGCGCAGCCGGGCCAGGGCCCGGCCCTCCGCCGGCAGCGGTCGGCCGTCGAACAGGATGGTCCCGGAGCTGATCGGCTCCAGACGGTTGATCGCGCGGCACAGAGTGGACTTGCCGGAGCCGGACGGCCCGATCACCACCACCACTTCACCACGGTCGACCGAGAGGTCGACGTCCTGGAGCACGTGCAGTGGACCGAACCACTTGTTGACTCCGCTGAGCACGATCAGCGGCTCTCTGGTTGTCACCGTCATGCACCGTCCCTGTCCATGCACCGTCCTCGTCGTCACGATCGGTCGAGGTCACCTCACGTGGTCCCGCCACTTTAGGCGGCGTGATGTGTCGGTGGGCAACTCAAATGGTCACGGAGCGGTAACACAGCCCACGTGCCGGCTGCTGTCCGGGCAACATGATCGTATGGCGATTGCACCGTTCTGCACCACGCTGTGGAACTGGTCCGTCGACGGACCGCTCGCCCCAGGTCAGATCCGAGCCACCCTCGCGGCGATCATCGGTCGTCCGGTGGAGTCGCTGGGTGGGGCTTCGGCGGAGCGGTTCCCCGACGGCGTGGTGCTCTGCGACGTCTGGGACGGGGCCGGGGACTTCCCGGTGAACGTCGACTGCTACGCCGCGCCGGTCGACCCGCCCGAGCACCGGGTGCTCGCCGCGTTCGCCCGCCGGACCGGACGTCGCTGCGTACTCGCTGACGACACGCTCGACGCGACCCGCCACCTGCTGGTGTCCCCGGACGGCACGGTCCGCCCGGTGCACCTGGACATCGAACCGACCAGCGTCGGTGACCGCCGCACCAACCTGCGGCTGTGCAGCCTGACCGACCCCGGCTGCCAGGCCGGGCTGTTCTGCGGCGGCTCGCGGTGGGGGCCCGACTCGGTGGCTCCGACACTCGCCGCGTGATCCCGGCGGCGGGCGGCCAGCTACGCTATCTGATGTCATGACTACCAGCGCAGCACACGCCCGCCACCCACGTACCTACCAGGTGCGCACCTACGGCTGCCAGATGAACGTGCACGACTCCGAACGGATCTCCGGCCTGCTGGAATCGGCCGGCTACGTCCGGGCGGGGGAGTCCGACGATCCGGACGTCGTCGTCTTCAACACCTGCGCGGTGCGGGAGAACGCCGACAACCGGCTGTACGGCAACCTCGGTCACCTGCGACCGGTCAAGGAGAAGCGGCCACAGATGCAGATCGCGGTCGGCGGCTGCCTGGCCCAGAAGGACCGGGGCGAGATTGTCCGCCGGGCCCCCTGGGTCGACGTCGTCTTCGGCACGCACAACATCGGTGCGCTGCCGACCCTGCTGGACCGGGCCCGGCACAACTCTGCCGCCGAGGTGGAGATCCTCGAGTCGCTGGAGGTCTTCCCCTCCACCCTGCCGACCCGGCGGGAGTCGACCTACGCCGGCTGGGTGTCGATCTCCGTCGGCTGCAACAACACCTGCACCTTCTGCATCGTGCCGTCGCTGCGCGGCCGGGAGAAGGACCGCCGGCCCGGCGACGTCCTCGCCGAGGTGCGGGCCCTGGTCGACGAGGGTGTGCTGGAGGTGACCCTGCTCGGCCAGAACGTCAACTCCTACGGCGTCGAGTTCGGCGACCGGTTCGCGTTCGGCAAACTGCTGCGCGCCTGCGGTGGGATCGACGGGCTGGAACGGGTCCGGTTCACCAGCCCGCACCCGAAGGACTTCACCGACGACGTGATCGCCGCGATGGCCGAGACCGACAACGTCTGCCACTCGTTGCACATGCCGCTGCAGTCCGGTTCGGACCCGGTGCTGCGGGCGATGCGCCGTTCCTACCGCGCCGACCGCTATCTCGGCATCATCGACAAGGTACGGGCGGCGATGCCCGATGCGGCGATCACCACCGACATCATCGTCGGCTTCCCCGGTGAGACCGACGCCGACTTCGAGCGCACCCTCGACGTGGTACGGGCCGCCCGGTTCTCCTCGGCGTTCACCTTCCAGTACTCGAAACGCCCCGGTACGCCGGCCGCCGACATGCCCGGTCAGTTGCCGAAGCCGGTGGTGCAGGAGCGCTACGACCGGCTGATCGCCTGTCTGGAGGAGATCACCTGGGCGGAGAACCGTCAGCTGCTCGGTCGGACCGTCGAGGTGCTGGTCGCGGTCGGCGAGGGCCGCAAGGACGGGCGGACCGGGCGGTTGTCCGGCCGGGCCCGGGACGGCCGGTTGGTGCACTTCGACGCCGGTCGGCTCGCCGGGCGCATTCGTCCCGGTGACCTCGTCGAGGTGGTCGTCAGCTACGCGGCACCGCACCACCTCAACGCCGACGGCGAGCCGGTCGCCCACCGTCGGACCCGGGCCGGCGACGCGTACGAGGCGGGGCAGACGGCGCGTACCGGTGCGGTGCTGCTGGGGCTGCCGACGGTGGGTGCGCCACCCTCGGCGCCACTGGCCGCCTCGGCCTGCGACCGCTGAGTCTGTCAGCCGCCGCCTGCGCCGGCGCCCGCCAGCTGCTGATGCCGGCCGCGCCGTCTCCCGGCCGCGCATCGCGGCCGGGAGACGGACGTCATTGGGTCAGAGGCCGATCTTTCCAGCGCCGGCGCCGTTCGTGACGACGGATTTGACCTGGCTGGCGGAGGTCAACGAGTAGGAGTACGGGATGCTCGCGACTCCACCGGCGGTTTCCGGGGTGCCGGAGTTCACGAAGTGGTTGTTGCGGGCGACGAGGGTGCCCGGGTCCGACGCGGCGTAGCCGACGTGCGTCGGGTCGTCGACGTCTTCGAAGTAGTTGCCCTCGACGAGTACCCCAGCGTCCTCGGTGGAGGCGACGCCGTAGTCATTGTCGTAGTAGTAGTTGTTGAACACGTGCACCGGGTTGCCGAACCGGACTCGCGGATGCCGGGATCCGGAGCCATCAAACCAGTTGTGGTGGTAGGTGACCCGCAGGTGACCGCGGTCCTGGCTGCCGTTGTTGTCCGAGTGGCCAAGGAGCATCGACTTGCTGTGGTTGAACACTCGGTTCCACGACACCGTGATGTAGTCGGAACCGCGCTTGATGTCCACGGCGCCGTCGTACCCGTTGGAGAAGCTGTTGTGGTCGACCCAGACGTTTCGGGACTCGGTCTGGACGTTGATGGCGTCATCGTTCCAGTTGCGGAAGTTGATGTTGCGGATGATCACGTTTCGCTGATCGCTGATGTTGAAGCCGCAGCCGGAGATCGTGGCTGAGGAGCCGATGCCGACGATCGTCTTGTTGCTGCCGACCTTCAGCATGCCGGAGCAGGAGATGGTGCCGGACACCCGAACGACGGCCGAGCCGGATCCGCTGATCGCCGAGGACAGCGCCGAGGAGTTGGTGACGGTGGTCGGGGAGGCGTTGCCACCGCCGGTCGTGCCGCCGTTCTGGGTGGCCCAGCCGACCAGGCCGGTCGGCGTCTGGCCGGGTGGCGGTGTGGTCGGGTTCGGTGGCGGTGTCGTCGGGTTCGGTGGCGGTGTGGTCGGGTTGGGCGGCGGTGTGGTCGGGTTGGTGCCACCGGTGCAGGCCACGCCGTTGAGGCTGAAGCTGCTCGGTGCCGGGTTGGACGAGTTGTTCCACGACCCGTTGAAGCCGAACGAGACGCTCGCGTTCGAACCGAGATCGCCGTTGTAGCTCGCATTGCGAGCGGTGACGGAGCTCCCGCTCTGCGAGATCTCGGCGTTCCACGCCTGAACGACCTGTTGGCCGGCGCCAAAGGTCCACTGCAGGGACCAGGACGACATCGCGTCGCCGAGGTTGGTGAGGACGACGTTGCCGGTGAAACCGCCCGGCCACTGGGAGGCGACCGAGTAGCTGACTCGGCAGCCGGTAGCGGCGTGGGCGGTGCTTGCGCTGACGACCGTGGCCCCGGTCAGGGCGACGGCAGCGACCGCAGTGGTGGCCAGCGCCGTGCGGCGCCGTGCTGCGTGCATTGAGATCTCCTTACGGCATGGCGAGGTGCGTCGCCGGTGCGAGGAGCCAGCCCGGGTTGGCTCGCAGGTGCGGGGTGCTGGCGGTGCACCACGCCGCAGGTATGACAGGACGGCTCCCGCTGGACGTGTGGGGAAGCGCTTTCCTTAGCGAAACATAGAAGTGTGGCGATGTCAAAGGGTCGTGTCATGAGGAGACGGTAGGGCGACGTGGCCTCCGCAAGGGCCCGGCTACCGGAATGCGGTCCGGTGCTCCGGCCTTCGGGCCGGGGGTGAAGGCCCGCGCTGGGCGGGCCGCCGGGGCCCAGCAGTGCTCTGACCTGGCCGGTTTTGCTGCTCGATGTACTGCTTCACGATGCCCGGTGGCGGCGGCCGACGGAGCCGGCGAAGTACGAGTCTGACCAGAGCTTGTTGGCCCGGTGGTAGTGGCGCACCAGGTCGGGAGATTCCTGCCGCGGGCGGCGCGAGGAGACGCCCTTGAGCGACCAGTTCGGCCTCGGAGTCGCGGCACACGTCACGCGTGATCTGTTCCATCCGGGTCAGGTGGCGGTCGGCGAACACCGGGTGCCGGAACGTTGTCACGAGAACCAGATGAACATGCGTCGCGGGAACACGGTGCCTACCGGTGCGGATACCGTCGAGTTCTGGCATAGGCAACTTGGTGTCGTGTGTTTCGTGCGGCTCCGGTACCGGTTCCGGGGCTGTCCGGCGCCCGGCCAGCGGGTCGCGCTGGCGAAGGTGTTCGGATGTGCCCGGGTGGTGTTCAACGACGGGCTGCGCGTCCGGCAGACCGCCCGCGGGCAGGGCCTGCCGTACGTGTCGGGACGCCGAGTTGTCGAAGTGGGTCATCACGTGGGCCAGGGCGATTCCGGAGCGGGCGTGGCTGGGCGAGGTGTCGGCGGTGGTGTCGTGGCAGGCCCTCGCGGACCTGAACGCCGCGTACCGCGACTTCTTCCACTCCGTGTCGGGCAGGCGCGAGGGTGCGATGGTGGCGCCGCCGGGGTTCCGGTCCCGTAAGGACGACCGGCAGGCCATCCGTTTCACCCGCGATTCCCGGTTCACGGTGCTGGACGACGGTCGTCTGGGGCTGACGCGTTTCGCGGTCGTGTCGGACGGTACGAAGGGACCGTGGAGCGCGGGTAGGACCGGCGACCCGTCCCGGCACCGCGTGGTGAAATGATGACCTGCCAGAACGCTGCGCGTGTCACGCGCGGCGTGGCTGGAACCGCCGCCGTTTAGGGCGGCGAGGATGTCATTTGGCCTGCTCCGCGAGTGCCAGGAACTGCCGCTTGCCGGCGAGTGCCTTCTCCGCTTCGCGGATCCGCCTGGCGTCACCAGCCGCCCGCGCCCGCTCAAGCCGCTGCTCGGCCTCGGCAACCTGCTCGCGCATCTGGGTCAACAGGGGATTGGCCGACGGCTCGGTACGCCGCCACGCCGAGTCCATCGTTTCCCGTACCCGGTCCTCGACCGCTCGCAGTCGACGGTCCAGCCCCGACGCCGACTCGCGCGGCACCCGGCCGATGTCATGCCACTGGCCCTGCACCTCACGCAGCTTCGCCTGCGCGGTACGCGGATCCGCGTCGATGTCGACGGCCTCCAGTTCGGTCAGCAGCGCCTGCTTGCGCTCCAGATTGGCGCGCTGCTCGGCGTCGCGGGCCGAGAAGACCTCGCTGCGACGGGTGAAGAAGGTGTCCTGCGCCGAACGGAACCGTTCCCACAGCTTCTGCTCCGCCTCCTTCGAGGCGCGTGGGGCGGCCTTCCACTCGGCCATCAGCTCCTTGAGCCGGCTCGCGGTGCTGGCCCAGTCGGTCGACTCGGCCAGCGCCTCGGCCTCGGCGACCAACTCGTTCTTGGCCGACTGGGCCTGCTTGCGCTGCGCGTCGAGGGTGGCGAAGTGCGCGCCCCGTCGGCGGGTGAAGCCGTCCCGGGCGGCAGCGAACCGCTTCCACAGCTCCCCGTCGGCCTTCTTGTCGACGCCGCGGATCGTCTTCCACTCGTCGAGAATCTCCCGGAACCGGTCGCCGGTGCTCTTCCACCCGGTGGACTCGGCCGCGAGCTGCTCGGCCTCGACCACCAGCTCGGTCTTGCGGGCCAGCGCGGCGGCGCGGGCGGCGTCGCGCGCCGCTCTGGCCTGCGCCGCCTTCTCCTCTGCGAGGGTCGCCAGCTTGTCCAGCCGGTCGGCCAGCGAATCGAGATCGCCGACCACATGGGCCTCGGCCAGTGACCCGCGCAGTCGTCGGATCGTGCTGAGCGAATGTGTCGCGTCGGCGGCGCCGGATTGCAACCGGGCCTCCGTCAAGTCGACCTCGGTCACCAGGTCGGCGAACCGGCGGGCGAAGTGTGCCAGGCCTTCCTCCGGCGCTCCAGCCTGCCAGGACCCGACCGCGCGCTCCCCTTCGGCAGTCTTGACGTAGACCGTGCCGTCCGCATCAACCCGTCCGAAGGAAGTCCAGTCGCTCATGTGCCCATCCTCGTTCTCCCGGCGTCGCAGGATCGAGATGTCCCGATGGACGCCGCCGCGGCGCAGTTAGGTTGCGGGTAAGTTTCCCCTGCGCATTGTCACAGGTCCAACCCTGCCGGCGTCGAGCGCCTGTCGCCGACCGTGACCATACGGTGTCCTTGTCGGTGGTTGGCCCACGAGTCGGTGTCAAAGGGGCCAAATTTCGACACTGAAGGTGATTGGTCGACTGCGTGGAGCAACAGGACTACGGGTTACCGTGGAAGCCGTGCCCCCGCTGCGCGTCGCCTTCTGCCCACACCCGCCGGTGATCGCTCCCGAACTGGCCGGTGGGGCCGCCGCCGAGCTCGACGAGCTGCGGCGCGCCGCGACCGACGCCGTCCGGTCCCTGGCCGACTGCCCCGCCGAGCGGATCGTGGTCATCGGCACCGACGATCCGGCGACCGATCTCGATTCGGCGGAGCGGGTCTGGCGGCCACCGTTGTCCGCCAGCTTCCGACCCTGGGGGGCGGCGGTCGACGTACCCCTGGGCACGTCCCCGAACCCCGCGGCCGCCGTCGTCGATGCCGTACCCGCCCCCGACGCGACGTCGACCGGTGCCAGCCGCCGCCTGCCGCTGAGCCTGACCGTCGCGGCGTGGCTGCTCGCCCGCGCCGACGTCGACCCCGCCCGCACGGCGGTCGAAATGGTCGCGGTCCCCGCTGGTACGCCACCCGAACAGTGCCGACGGCGCGGGCGGCTGCTCGCCGGGTCCGCAGCGGCGGGACCCCGGAGCGCCGACCGACCGTGGGCGGCCCTGGTGATGGGGGACGGCTCCGCCTGCCGGGGCCTCGCCTCACCCGGCTACCAGGACGACCGGGCAGAACCCTTCGACGACGAGGTCGCCGCCGCCCTCGCCGCCGCCGACCCCCGGAGACTCGCCCGCCTGGACCCGGCCCTGGCCGGTGCGCTGCGGGTCGCCGGCCGGGCCGCCTGGCAGGTGGCCGCCGGTGCGGCGACTGCTGGCACTGAAGCCGCCGGTGCCCCGAACACCGGCGCGGTGGCCGGCGACATGGCCGACTGGACCGGTCGGCTCACCTACTACGCCGCACCGTACGGCGTGGCGTACTTTGTCGCCTCGTGGGACCGGAACTGACCAAGGGCCGCGGCACCGGGCCGCGCCGACCACCGACGATCCGCCCGGACCGGGTGGTGGCGGTGATCGGCCCGACCGCCGCCGGCAAGTCCGCGCTGAGCATCGCCCTCGCCGAGCAACTCGACGCCGAGGTGGTCAACGCCGACTCGATGCAGCTGTACCAGGGGCTGGACATCGGCACCGCCAAGCTCACTGTCGACGAACGGTCCGGCATTCCGCACCACCTGCTCGACATCTGGCCGGTCACTGCGCCGGCCAGCGTCGCCGAATACCAGCGGTTGGCCCGCACCGCCATCGACGACATCCTGCGCCGGGGACGGCTGCCGCTGCTGGTTGGCGGCTCCGGCCTGTACGTCCGGGCGGTACTGGAGAAGTTCGACTTCCCCGGCACCGACCCGGCACTGCGCGACCGGCTCGAAGCCGAACTCGCCGAAACCGGCCCGGCTGCGCTGCACGCCCGGCTGGCTGCGGCCGACCCGGCGGCCGCAGCCGCGATTCTGCCCGGCAACGGGCGGCGGATTGTCCGGGCGCTGGAGGTGATCGAGCTGACCGGGCGGCCGTTCACCGCCGCTCTGCCGGAACCGGTGCCTTACTACGACGCCGTACAACTCGGTGTGGACCTGCCCACCGGTCCACTCGGCGAGCGGATCGCCCGTCGGGTGGACCGGATGTGGCAGCAGGGCCTGGTCGACGAGGTCCGCGCGTTGCTCGAGCGGGGCCTACGGGACGGCCGTACGGCGAGCCGGGCGCTCGGCTACCAGCAGGTGCTCCGGATGCTCGACGGTGAGTACGACGAGGAACAGGCCCGGGCGGACACGGTACGGGCGACCCGCCGGTTCGTCCGCCGGCAACGTTCCTGGTTCCGCCGCGACGCCCGGGTGTGCTGGCTCGACGGCGCAGACCCCGACCTGGTCCGGGCGGCGCATGCCGCGTTGCGCGCTCCGGGCAGCTGATCGTAGCCGGCTCAGCCAACCCGGTCCGGCCGCCGCCAGCCGCCCAGAGTCAGTTGTCGGCCGCCGCCGACCGTTGCTGGATGGTGGGCATACTGACCGGAGCGGTGGCCAAGGCCGTCTGTGTGGGTGCGGCCACGTCCGTCTGTGCGGCCAGGTCCGGGGCCAGCGCCGCGGCTCGGACCGCAGCGGCCACCGCCGGCGCCACCCGGGGATCGAACACGCTCGGCACGATCACCGTCGGGTTGATTCGGTCCTCACCCACCACGTCCGCGATGGCCCGTGCCGCCGCCAACGCCATGTCGTCGGTGAATGTCTCGGCGTGCGCGTCCAGCATCCCCCGGAAAACCCCGGGGAAGGCGAGCACGTTGTTGATCTGGTTCGGCTGGTCGGACCGCCCCGTCGCGACGACGGACGCGTGCCGGCGGGCCTCGCGCGGGTCCACCTCGGGATCCGGGTTCGCCAGCGCGAACACGATCGAGTCCGGGGCCATCGTCGCGATGTCGTCGCCGGTCAGCAGATTTGGCGCGCTTACCCCGATGAACACGTCCGCGCCGCGCAACGCGCCGGGCAGATCTCCGGCGTACCCGGTTGAGTTGGTGTGCTCGGCCAGCCACTGCCAGGTGGGGTTGAGCCCACTCAGCCCTCGGTGCAGCGCCCCCGGCCGGTCGTAGGCGATGACGTCGCCGACGCCCTGGCGCAGCAGCAGCTTGATGATGGCGGTGCCGGCTGCGCCCGCTCCGGAAACCACCACCCGTACGTCGCCGAGCTGCTTGCCCACCACCCGCAGCGCGTTGGTCAGTGCGGCCAGCACGCAGATCGCCGTGCCGTGCTGGTCGTCGTGGAACACCGGGATGTCGAGCAGTTCCCGCAGCTTCGACTCGATCTCGAAGCAGCGGGGCGCGGCGATGTCCTCCAGGTTGATCCCACCGTAGCCCGGGGCGATCGCCCGTACGATCGACACGATCTCGTCCGGATCCTGGGTGTCCAGCACCACCGGCCAGGCGTCGACGCCGCCGAACCGCTTGAACAGCGCCGCCTTGCCCTCCATCACCGGCAGCGCGGCCGCTGGGCCGAGATTGCCCAGCCCGAGCACTGCCGAGCCGTCGGTCACCACCGCCACGGTGTTGCGCTTTATGGTCAGCCGGCGCGCGTCGGCCGGATTGTCGGCGATCGCCAGGCACACCCGAGCCACCCCCGGCGTGTACGCCCGGGACAGCTCGTCCCGGTTCCGTAGCGACACCTTCGGGGCCACTTCGATCTTGCCGCCCAGATGCAGCAGGAACGTCCGGTCCGACACCTTGCGGACCTCGACGCCGTCGAGCGCCTCGAGCTCCTTGACCACGTCGTCGGCGTGCGCCGCGTCGGCCGTGTCGCAGGTCAGGTCGACCACCACGCTGACCGGGTCGGAGTCGACCACGTCGAGAGCGGTGACGATGGCACCAGCATCGCCGACACAGGTGGTCAACCGGCCGATCGCGGACGCGTCGGCGGGGATGCTGATCCGGATGGTGATGGAGAAGCCGGCACTGGGCAGGCGGGTGGTCGCCACGGGATCCCTCCGTCGTTGGTGGGGGCGGCCGGACCGGGCCGCTGCACCATTCTTGCGCGTGATCCGCACCAGGCCCGCTCCGCCCCGCGTACGGCGTGCCGTAGCCGTTCAGCCGCAGGTCGCGGCGCGACCACCCGGCCCGGCGTCGGCTGCGAACGGACCGGCGCGCGGCCGCGACCCGACCAGGTACCGGCCGTGCGGGCAGCCCTCGTCCTGATATGTAGGTGCGGCGCGGCCGTCGGCGTGTCACGATCGAATCCTGAGGAGGCAGCTTTTGCGTACATATCGTGCCGAGGAGACGGTTCACCCGCCGTTCCACCTGTCGACCGCCGCCGACCTGGACGGCCCAACCGGGCCCGATGGTCAAACCGGGCCGGACGGTCCGATCAAGCCGACGGACGACGACACCACCGTCGGCGACCTTGAGCTGGCTGACCGGCACGCGCTGCGCCGCGTCGCCGGGCTCTCCACCGAACTCGCCGACATCACCGAGGTCGAGTACCGCCAGCTGCGGCTGGAGCGCGTGGTGCTGGTTGGAGTGTGGGAGAGCGGGACGGTGACCGACGCGGAGAACTCGCTCACCGAGCTCGCCGCGCTCGCCGAGACCGCCGGGTCCCAGGTGTTGGAGGGCCTGATCCAGCGCCGCGACCGGCCTGACCCGGCCACCTACGTCGGCCGGGGCAAGGTCGGCGAACTCAGCGACGTGGTGCTTGCCTCGGGCGCGGACACGGTGATCTGCGACGGCGAACTCTCCCCGTCACAGCTGCGCAACCTGGAGCAGAAAGTCAAGGTCAAGGTCATCGACCGGACCGCGCTGATCCTGGACATCTTCGCCCAGCACGCCAAGAGCAAAGAGGGCAAGGCCCAGGTCGAGCTGGCCCAGCTGGAGTACCTGCTGCCCCGGCTGCGCGGCTGGGGCGAGACGCTGTCCCGGCAGACCGGCGGCAGTGGCCGTGGCGGCGGTGCCGGCGGCGGCGTTGGTCTGCGCGGCCCCGGTGAGACCAAACTTGAAACGGACCGGCGCCGGATCCGTACCCGGATCGCCCGCCTGCGGCGGGAGATCAAAGGTATGCGGACGGTACGCGAGACCAAACGCGCCCGCCGTACCCGCAACGCGGTGCCGGCGGTGGCGATCGCCGGCTACACCAACGCCGGCAAGTCCAGCCTGCTGAACCGGATCACCGGTGCCGGGGTGCTGGTCGAGGACGCGTTGTTCGCCACCCTCGACCCGACCACCCGCCGGGCGCACGCCGCCGACGGCCGGGTCTACACCCTGTCGGACACCGTCGGTTTCGTCCGGCACCTGCCGCACCAGATCGTCGAAGCGTTCCGCTCCACCCTGGAGGAGGTCGCCGAGGCCGACCTGGTGGTGCATGTGGTCGACGGTGCCCATCCTGATCCGGAGGAACAGGTTCGCGCGGTCCGTGAGGTGCTCGCCGAGGTGGGTGCCGACCGTCGCCCCGAGTTGCTGGTCGTCAACAAGATCGACGCGGCCAGCGAGGAGGAGCTGCTGCGGCTCAAGCGGCTCTGGCCCGACGCGGTCTTCGTCTCCGCCCGGCAGGCCCGGGGCATCGACAGCCTGCGCGCCGCGATCGAGCAACGCCTGCCACGACCGGCCATCCAGGTCAGCGTGATGCTGCCGTACCACCGGGGTGACCTGGTGTCCCGGGTGCACCACCGGGGTGAGGTCCTCGGTACCCGGCACACCGCCGCCGGTACACTGCTGCAGGCGCGCGTAGACGAGGCACTGGCCGCCGAACTCCAACCGTTCCTCACCCCGGGCGAGTGACATTTTTTCAGCAAACCCAGTGGTCCGCCGGAGACTTCACGTGATGGATCACGGTGTAACAGTTGGGCTCAGGCCGGCGTGCGACACTCGTCGGATGCGTCGGCTCCTGACCCCGGCCGCGATCGCCGTCGGACTACTCACGATTCACTTCCTGGCTCCGGCCGGCCCGGCCATGGCCCTGCCCGCCCAGGACCCCTCCCCGCCCGCTGCCCAGCAGGTGACACCGGGCGAGCCGGTCTGCGAGATCACCGACGAGCGGCTGCGGGAGATCTCCGGTCTCGTCGCCACCGCCGGCGGCTACGTCGTGGTCAACGACAGCACCGAGACCGACAGCAACGAGCGGGTGTTCTTCCTCGACTCGTCCTGCGACGTCGCCAACGCCATCCAGTACCCGACTCCGCCACTGGACCCGGAGGACCTGGCGATCTCCCCGGACGGGCAGACCCTCTGGATCGCCGACGTCGGGGACAACCCGACCGCCGACGAGCGTCGCGAACGAATCGCGCTGTGGTCCCTGCCAGTTGACGGCTCCGCCCAACCGGTCATCCACCGGGTGAGCTACCCGGACGGCCCGCACGACGCCGAGGCGTTGCTGATCGCCAACGACGGCACCCCGCTGATCATCACCAAGGAGACCGGCCCGTCCGGCCTGTACCGCCCGGTCGAACAACTCCGCAGCGACAACGACGACCCGGTGCCGATGGAGCGGGTCGGCGAACTCGAACTGCCCACCACCAGCACCCCGAACCTGTTTGCCGCCGCCGGCCGGCTCACCGTCACCGGCGCGGCCCGGGCCCTGGACGGCAGCCGGATCGCCCTGCGCACCTACGCCGACGCCTTCGAGTGGGACCTGCCGGCCGACGGCGACATCGTCACGACGCTCACCACCGAACGCCCCCGGGCCACCCCGCTCACCGACCCGTTCGGCGAATCGATCGCCTACTCCACGGACGGGACCACCTTCCTCACCGTCTCCGACGTCGCCACCCTCGACGAGGAAACCCCGGTGGAGATCCTGCGTTACACCCCGAGCACCGAGGTCGCGGCCGAGGTCGACGACACCGGCGGCGGCAGCGACCGGGACGCACCGTCCTGGCTCAACCAGATCAGCCTGCAGGAGATCAATCTGCTGATCGCGGCGGTCGGCGTGCTCGGCGCACTGCTGGTTGGGCTCGGCATCTTCGGCATTGTCCGGGCCCGACGGACGGCACGGTCGGCGGCGACCGGTTTACGCGGCGGAGGCCGCGCCGACCGCGACCCGGACCGGTCCGACCGCGACCCGGGGGACCGCGACCGCGCTGCGGCCTACGCCAGCGATTCGCTGGGCAGCGGTGCCTACGCCAGCGGGGCATTGGGCAGCGGCGCGCTGCCCGGTGGCGGACCGGCCCCGGCCGGCCGCAAATCCGGCGGTGTCTACGGCGCGGCGAAACCCGCCGCCGGGTCGGCCGCCCCGGGCGGCCTCTACGGCGGGGCGGCGGCAAGACCGCCCGCCGGCGGCGGGACCTACGGCGCAACCAAGCCCGCCACCGGTGGCCGGGCCGGCGTCTACGGGGCCGCGGCGGCACCGCCGCCGGACACTGGCGGCTACCGCCCGGCTGGCGGGGTCGACTCCGGGGCGGTGTACGGGGCGGCCAAACCGGCGCCACCGGCCCGGCCCGGCGCGGCCGGCGTCTACGGCGGCACCGGGCACTCCGGCCGATCAGGCGACCGCAGGGACGCTCGCGAGTCAGGCGGATCCTGGGACCTCGGCGGCGACTACCCGGGCGACGGCTACCCGGCCGACCGCTACGACCAGCCACGGGCTGGCTCGCCGCGCCCACCAGCCGGGCGTGGCGAGCGGGAACCCGGCGTCTACGGCCGGCCCGTGCCTGAGGATCCGGACGAGTGGCACGGCTGACGCACCGCTCCCGCTGCTGACACCCCGCCGAGCTCTGGTGCCCGCCGGTCAGACCCGGCGTAGCACCGCCACCACCCGCCCCATGATGGTGGCCTCGTCACCGGGGATCGGGTCGAAGGCGGCGTTGTGCGGCATCAACCAGACGTGCCCGTCGCGCCGCCGGTAGGTCTTCACCGTGGCCTCGCCGTCGATCATCGCGGCGACGATCTCCCCGGAATCGGCGGTCGGCTGCTGGCGTACCACCACCCAGTCGCCGTCGCAGATCGCCGCGTCGATCATCGAATCGCCCTTGACCTGCAGCATGAACACCTCACCCTCGCCGACCAGCTCGCGGGGCAGCGGGAAGACGTCCTCCACCGCCTGCTCGGCCAGGATCGGCCCACCGGCGGCGATCCGGCCCAGCATCGGCACGTACGCCGGAGCTGGCCGCAGCGCCCGTTCGGCCTCGTCGTCGGCGGCGTCGTGCGGCGGACGCACGTCGACCGCCCGGGGGCGGTTCGGATCCCGGCGCAGGAAGCCTTTCCGCTCCAGCTCCTTGAGCTGGTAGGCGACGCTGGACGGGGAAACCAGGCCGACCGCCTCGCCGATCTCCCGCACGCTGGGCGGGTAACCGTGCCGGTCCACCCAACTGCGGATGAACTCCAGGATCCGGCGCTGCCGGGCGGTCAGCTCGCCGCTGACCGGCTCGGGGAAGGCGCTCACCACCGGTGTCACGGCGCGCAACCGGGACTCGCCGGAGCGGCTGCCCCGCCGTCCACGAACCGACGCACCGGCGTTGACCGTCGTCGCGCCGCTGCTGCCGCTACCCTGCTGGGGCGGGCCCGCCCTGTCGTCGCTCGACACATCCGTCCTCTCCCCGGCCGTCAGATCGCGTCCTGATCGGCACCATTGGTATCGACCAAGACGGTAACCAGAGTTTCGGTCAGGTTCAAACATCTGTACGAGATGTCGGTGCGTGTCGTCCTGGCAGTAGTTTATCGTACGCATGTTCGACTTATTTCGGTGGTGGCATGGCCGGTAACCCTCGGGCAGGGATCGGTGTTGGCAGAGTGACGACGCGCCGAAGGGCGTCGGTCAACTTGACCGGACCCCGGTTGCGGCCTAACGTCGACCCCAACATCTAGTAGTTACAAGGGCGTAAGTTGTCCACAGGTTGGGTCTCCTGACTGAGAGTAACGTCTCCAGCAGGTTGGCCCCGCACACCGTGGTAACCCGCGGTGACCGCTGTGCGCCCGTTCGACCCCGCGGCTCGACGGAAGGGACATCGGCATGCGCTGCCCGTACTGCCGGCACGCCGACTCGCGCGTGGTCGACTCGCGGGAAGCCGACGACGGCCAGCTCATCCGCCGCCGCCGGTCCTGCCCGGAGTGCGGCAAGCGGTTCACCACCGTCGAGGAGGCGGTGCTCGCCGTGGTCAAACGCAGCGGCGTCACCGAGCCGTTCAGCCGATCCAAGATCATGGGCGGGGTGCGCAAGGCCTGCCAGGGCCGACCGGTGGACGACGATGCCATTGCCCTGCTGGCCCAGAAGGTCGAGGAGACCGTACGGGCCAAGGGTGCGGCCGAGATCCCCAGCCACGATGTCGGGCTGGCGATCCTCGGGCCGCTGCGCGAGCTGGACGAGGTGGCGTACCTGCGGTTCGCCAGCGTCTACCGGTCCTTCGACTCGCTGGACGACTTCGAGCGCGAGATCGAGACGCTGCGGGCCGCCGCCGGGGCGCGGCAGGCCGCGACGACCCCGGTGGCGGCCGGGCCCGGGCCCGGCTGACCGGCCCCGCGGCAAACCTGGAACAGCAAGGCGTACGGCCGACCGCCGGTCCCGGTGGGGCGGGTACGGCCGAGAAAAAAAGCTGACGGCAAGACGGAAACGACCGCGTGGCACGACGCTGCGCGAGAGCCTGAGGGGGCGATCAGATGGCGGGGGAAGGTGTGACCGCGAAGACAGGCGGTAGCGGTAGCGGCGGCACGGCGAAGGCCAACGGCAAGGCCGGGTCGACCAACGGCAAGGCCGGATCGGCCGCGGGCTCCAACGCGCGGGTACGGGCCAAGGCCGGCGCGGGCGGCCTGACCGTCGAGCGGGTGTGGACCTCCGAGGGTGTGCACCCGTACGACGAGGTGACCTGGCAGCGCCGCGACGTGGTGATGACCAACTGGCGCGACGGCACGGTCAACTTCGAGCAGCGCGGCGTGGAGTTCCCGGAGTCGTGGAGCGTCAACGCGGCCAACATCGTCACCACCAAGTACTTCCGTGGAGCGGTGGGGACCCCGCAGCGGGAATGGTCGCTCAAGCAGCTGATCGACCGGGTGGTGAAGACCTACCGGGCAGCGGGGGAGCAGCACGGCTACTTCGCCACCGGCGCCGACGCCGAGATCTTCGAGCACGAGCTGACCTGGATGCTGCTGCACCAGGTGTTCAGCTTCAACTCGCCGGTCTGGTTCAACGTCGGCACCGCCTCCCCGCAGCAGGTATCAGCGTGCCAGCCGTACCACTCGCTCGTGAGCACGCCGGCCGGCCTCGTCCCGATCGGCAAGCTGGTCGAGGAGAACGCCGTCGGAGCCAAGGTCTACGACGCACACGGGCTGACCCGAATTCTCGCGGTCCAGGCCAACGGCATCAAGGACGTATTGCGCCTGCACACCAAAGCCGGCTACACCCTGGACGTCACCGCAGACCACCTGGTCTGGAAATCGACCGGCGAGGGCACCGGTCGGTTCGTCGAAGCCGGCACCCTGGTCGCTGGCGACACTCTCGAATGGCACCGGCGGGGCAGCGACGGCGAGGCGGAGTTCCACCCCGGCGACGTCCACGAGGCCGCGCTGGCCGGTTGGCTGCAGTCAGACGGCTTCGTCGGCCAGTGCGATCAGGGCACCAACCGGTCGTTGACGATCGAGGCGATGACCGTCAACGACGACGAACTCAGCTGGGTCGTCGCCGCGATCGACCAGGTCTTCCCTGGCGCACACCGCCATGAACGCCGTGTCGTCGCCCAGGACGTCACCCTCGACTGCCGGCGGACCCGGTTGTCCGGGGAGAATCTGCGCCCGTTCATCGACAAGTGGGGCCTGCTTGCCCGGGGCACCGAGATGGAGGTGCCGGCAACGCTGTTCACCGCGCCGCTGCCGGTCGTCGCCGCCTATCTGAAGAGCATCTTCCAGGCAGAGGGCTATGTCTCGGCGCGTGAGGCGTCCACCTCGGTCGGCGTGGACATGGTCGGCGAGCGGTTGATTCGCGGGCTGCAGCGGCTGCTGCTGCGCTTCGGGATCTTCGCCCGGGTCGGTTTCAAGGCCGACCCGCGACCGAACCGGCACGGCACCTGGTCGTTGCGCATCCAGAACCACGGCGACCGGGACACCTTCGCCGCAGAGATCGGGTTCGTCGACGCCCGCAAGTCCGGCAAGCTGGAGGAGAGCTTTGCCAAGGTGGGCCGGTCCGCCAAGGCGACGAAACGCCTCGTCATCGACCGGGTCGAACCGCTCGGGGCGATGGAGGTCTACGACATCCAGACCGAGTCGGGGGAGTACCTCGCCGACAACCTGCGAGTGCACAACTGTTTCATCCTCGCCGTCGACGACTCGATGGATTCCATCCTCGATTGGTACAAAGAGGAAGGGCTGATCTTCAAGGGCGGCTCCGGGTCCGGGGTGAACCTGTCCCGGATCCGCTCCTCCAAGGAGTTGCTGTCCAGCGGTGGCACCGCCTCCGGCCCGGTCAGCTTCATGCGCGGCGCCGACGCCTCGGCCGGCACCATCAAGTCGGGCGGCGCCACCCGCCGGGCCGCCAAGATGGTCATCCTCGACGTGGACCACCCCGACATCGAGGAGTTCGTGCAGACCAAGGCCCGCGAGGAGGACAAGATCCGGGCGCTGCGCGACGCCGGGTTCGACATGGACCTCGGCGGTGCCGACATCGTCAGCGTCCAGTACCAGAACGCCAACAACTCGGTCCGGGTCTCCGACGAGTTCATGCGGGCGTACGAGGACGGGGGCAACTTCGACCTGCGGGCCCGGCTCGACGGCTCGGTGATCGACACCGTCGACGCCAAGAAGCTGTTCGGCACCATCGCACAGGCCGCCTGGGAATGCGCCGACCCGGGTCTGCAGTACGACGACACAATCAACGACTGGCACACCTGCCCGGAAACCGGACGTATCACTGCATCTAACCCATGCAGTGAATATGTCCATTTAGATAATTCGTCGTGCAATCTTGCGTCGCTCAATCTGATGAAATTCCTGCGGGCCGACGGCGGCTTCGAGCTGGAAAAGTTCGTCCACTCCGTCGAGTTCATTATCACCGCGATGGACATCTCTATCTGCTTCGCCGACTTCCCGACCCAGAAGATCGGCGAGACCACTAGGGCGTACCGGCAGCTCGGCATCGGCTACGCCAACCTCGGTGCGCTGCTGATGGCGTCCGGCCTGCCGTACGACTCGGAAGCCGGCCGGTCCTACGCCGCCGCCATCACCTCGGTGATGACCGGTACGGCGTACCGTCGTTCGGCGGAACTGGCCGGCGTGGTCGGCGCCTACGACGGCTACGCCCGCAACGCCGAGGGCCACAAGCGGGTGATGCGTAAGCACGCCGCTGCCAGCGATGAGATCCGCCCGACCGGCCCGACCGCCACCGCCCTGGCCCGGGAAGCCGCCCGGCAATGGGAAATCGGCAACAAGATCGGCGAAAAAAACGGCTGGCGCAATTCCCAGGCAAGTGTACTCGCGCCCACTGGTTGCCTCACCGCGGACACAATGGTGACCACCGACCGCGGGCTGATGCGACTCGGTGAGATCGGCGACGTCTACGGCGACCGCTGGCAGGACCTCGACATGATGGTGTCGACCGACGAGGGAGCCCGCCAGGCGACGAAGTTTTTCGTCAACGGTGAGGAGCCCACTCGCCGGGTGGTCACCAACGGCGGCTACCAGATCCAGGGCACCCTGGCCCACCGGGTCAAGGTGGTGGAACCGGCGACCGGCGAATGGGTCTGGAAGCGGATGGCCGAGGTTGCCCCCGGCGACCTGGTACCGGTGCAGCTCGGCACCCTGGTCGGCGAGCCACGTCGGGTGCCGCTGCCGGTGCTCGACCAGGCATACTACGCCGGCGACCGGCGACTGTACGTGCCGGACGCGGTCGACGCCGAGCTGGCCGAACTGGTCGGCTACTTCATGGGTGACGGCAGCCTGCACGCCAAGGGGCTGCGGTTCGCCGTAGCCGACACCGACCTTGACGTGGTGGAACGGTTGCGGGTGCTCGGCAAGGGCCTGTTCGGGCTGGAACCGGAGGTCGCGGCGCGCACCGGCTACCAGGAGGTCGTCTTCTCCTCGGTGCGGCTGGCCCGCTGGTGGCAGGCAGCCGGGTTCGCCAAGACGCTGCCGCACCCGGAACACACCGGCAAGGGCTGGTCGCCCCGGGTGCCGTCGGCGATCCTGGAGACCAACGACGTCACCGTCTACATCGCGTTCCTGCGCGGCCTGTTCGAGGCCGACGGGACGGTGATCGAGGGAGTGCCGTCCGTGTCGACGTCCGCCGAGTCGTTCGCCGCGGAGATCCGTACCCTGCTGCTGACCCTCGGGATGGCGACCACCACCCGGCGGACCCGCAGCGGCATGGGCAGCGACATCTGGCAGGTGCGGCTGCGCAATACCGACCACGCGATCCGGTACGAGGAGACGATCGGCTTCATCGGCGCCCGCAAGGCGGAGCAGATCGTCGCCGCGCCGCAGCAGACCGGCAACCGGGACCGAATCCACCTGCCGCGTGAGCTGTGGGATCTGCTGGTGCCGGCCGGACACCCGATGCGCGGTGCGGTCGTGCAGTCGCTGGCGAAGACCGGTGGCGTGTCGCGGACGCTGGCCGGCGAGATCTACGGCGAGGTGCTGGACGACCGCCTCGGGCACGCGCTCGGCTACCTCTACGAGACAGTGGCGGCGAACGAGGACGGTGGCGTGCAGCCGACGTACGACCTGTCGGTGCCGGCCAACGTCACCTACGTCGCCGGCGGGTTCGTCAGTCACAACACCATCGGTCTGATGATGGACTGCGACACCACCGGGGTGGAGCCCGATCTGGCGCTGGTCAAATTCAAGAAACTGGTCGGCGGTGGCTCGATGCAGATCGTCAACCAGACGGTGCCGCGCGCGCTGCGCAGCCTCGGCTACCCGGAGGAGCAGGTCGAGGCGATCGTCGAGCACATCGCCGACCACGGGCACGTGGTCGACGCGCCGAGCCTGCGCACTGAGCACTACCCGGTGTTCGACTGCGCGATGGGGGAGCGGTCGATCGCGCCGATGGGGCACGTGCGGATGATGGCGGCGGTGCAGCCGTTCATCTCCGGGGCGATCTCCAAGACGGTCAACATGCCGGAGGCGGCGACCGTCGCCGACGTCGAGCGGATCTACTTCGAGGGCTGGAAACTGGGCCTCAAGGCGCTGGCGATCTACCGGGACAACTGCAAGGTGGGCCAGCCGCTGTCGGCGGCCAAGTCGGACAAGGACAAGGAGACCGCCGCCGCCGAGCAGGCCAAGGTGATCGAGAAGGTCGTCGAAAAGGTCGTCGAGTACCGCCCGGTGCGTAAGCGGCTGCCGAAGAAGCGCCCGTCGGAAACGGTGTCGTTCTCGGTCGGCGGTGCCGAGGGCTACCTGACCGCCTCGTCGTACCCGGACGACGGCCTCGGCGAGGTCTTCCTCAAGATGTCGAAGCAGGGTTCGACGTTGGCCGGGGTGATGGATGCCTTCTCGGTGGCGATCTCGATCGGCCTGCAGTACGGCGTACCGCTGGAGACGTTCGTCGCGAAGTTCACCAACATGCGCTTCGAGCCGGCCGGCATGACCGACGACCCGGACGTGCGGATGGCGGCGTCGGTGATGGACTACATCTTCCGTCGCCTGGCGTTGGACTTCCTGCCGTACGACCGCCGGGCCGAGCTGGGCATCTTTACCGCCGCCGAGCGGACCGCGCAGATGCGGGCCGAGGCGGAGGCGGAGAACGCGGCGTCGGAGCTGTCGGAGATGGCGGTGTCCGCGCCGGTCGAGCCGAAGCATCCGGAGGCGTCGGCACCGTCGTCGGCCGACTCCGGCAGCGGTACGGCGACCGAGCCGGCCCCCGCGAGTACGCCGGCCCCTTCGTCGGTGCACTCGTCGACGGAGCTGTTGGAGGCGGTGATCGGCAAGGCGGCCGACGCGCCGCTCTGCTTCACCTGCGGCACGAAGATGCGCCCGGCCGGTAGCTGCTACGTCTGTGAGGGCTGCGGTTCCACCTCCGGCTGCAGCTGATCGAACACGTGTCACGGGGAGCCGGATGTGATCCGGCTCCCCGTTCGCGGTTCAGCTGACGACGGCACCTCCCGGGCAGGGTGATCATCTAGTGCCGCGTCAGGCAACGTTGGCCCTGTTGACTACCTCGCGTAGGCGTTCGTCGGCGG